>CAXBAZ010000756.1:0-2450 GCA_963973395.1 uncultured Acidimicrobiaceae bacterium | reverse complement strand
CCCGGACCCGCTGCCGTTCGACACCGTCCATCGGTCGCCCGATGTTCGCGGCCACTGCGGGCCTCGGGTCGGCGAACCGACCTTCGTCTCGCAGCTGGACGCCCGGTAGGTCGGCTGCCCGACCCCGTTGTGTCCTGGCGTTGCCACCGGTTCCCCGGCGGCTGTGCCGCCCCGACCACGATGCCCGGCGAACCGGACCCCGTTGCCGGAGTCGGAGCCCGGTCTGCCGGCAAGCCGGCCCCGTCGCCCCTCGACGTCGTTCACGCTGACCCGGTTGCCCGTGCCATCGGATGATGACGCCGCCGAACCGCGACATCGGGAGCAGTTGGGGTGCTCCTGTGCCTCGGCCCGGTAACTCTGTGCCCGTGGCCACCGGTTGCCCGGCGACTCGGTGCTCAGAGCGAGTGGTTTCTCGCTCCGTCCGGACTCGCTTCCGTCTCGTGGGCCGAACCCGTGATCGTTCTCGGATCACCCGGAGGTGTTCGTCGTACGACCCGGTTTCCCGGCCCCGGTTGGCGTGCGCTGCCCGGTACGAGGACTACCTTCGCGAACGGGAAACCCCAGGTCAAGCGGTATTTCTGAATCCCCAGGGTTATCCCCCGAACTTTCCTCGAATCCCCAGGATGTGTGGCGTCGTCCACCTGCTGTACACATGCTCGTGCACAGCTTTGTCCCCAGTGACACGGGACGCGACGGACGGCGAGCGGTGTCGGTGATTGACGTTCGGGCCCGATGGCGGTTGAATGGAAGGCGATGAGCAGCGTCCTGATCGCCACCGACACCGCCACCATCATCATTTCCTAGAGCACGTGGTCGTTCCACGTGCTCGTCCAGCCGCCCACCGGGCGGCTTTTTTGTTGCTCCAGTGAGGATTCCATGACCAGTCAACCGATCAGCGTCGAGATCTTCGACACCACGCTCCGCGATGGACTCCAGGTCGAAGGTGTGTCGGCGTCGGTCGACGACAAGCTGCGGATCGCCGAGCAGCTCGACCATCTCGGCGTCCACTTCATCGAAGGCGGCTGGCCCGGAGCGAACCCCAAGGACATCGAGTTCTTCGCGCGTGCGGTCACCGAGCTCGACCTGACCACGTCGACGTTCGTGGCGTTCGGCTCGACCCGCCGGCCCCGCGGCAAGGTCGACGAGGACCAGACCCTCCAGCACCTACTCGACGCGAACACCTCGGCGGTGTGCATCGTCGCCAAGAGCAGCGACTACCACGTGACCGAGGCGCTCAAGACCACGCTCGACGAAGGTGCTGCCATGATCGCGGACTCGGTCGAGTTCTTGCACGGTCACGGACGACAGGTGCTCGTCGACATGGAGCACTTCTTCGATGGATTCAAGGACAACCCCGAGTTCTCGTTCCGTGCCCTGGAAGCAGCTGTCGTGAAGGGGGCCACCCACGTCGTGCTGTGCGACACGAACGGAGGATCGCTCCCGCACGAGATCGAGCAGATCGTCGCCGCGGTCCACGCTCACGTCGGCAACGATGCCACGATCGGGATCCACTGCCACGACGACACCGGCTGCGCGGTCGCGAACTCGATGGCGGCCGTGCGGGGCGGTGCGCGCCACGTTCAGGGCACACTGAACGGACTGGGTGAGCGGACCGGCAACGCGAACCTGACATCGATCATCCCGAACCTCCAGCTCAAGCAGAACTACATCTGTCTGCCTGAAGGTCGCCTCGAGCGCCTGACGGTCGTGTCGCACCGGATCGCGGAGACGCTGAACCGTGCCGTCGATCCGCAGGCACCGTACGTCGGCTCGTCCGCGTTCGCCCACAAGGCCGGTCTGCACGTCAGTGCGATCGTGCGGGCGAAGGACGCCTACGAACACGTCAGCCCCGAAGCGGTCGGCAACGGCACCCGATTCGTCGTGTCGGAGATGGCGGGCAAGGCCACGATCCAGATGAAGGCGGACGACCTCGGCATCGACATGGACGGCCCGGCGGTCATGCAGGTCATCGACGACCTCAAACGGCTCGAGCACGAGGGCTACCACTTCGAAGCGGCCGACGCGTCGCTCGAACTGCTCATGCGGCGCTCGGCCGGATGGGCGCACGACTACTTCCAGGTCGAGTCGATGCGGGTGATCACCGACGAAGTCGGCACCGGTGACTTCAACACCGAGGCCACGGTCAAGGTGTGGGTCGGCGAGGAGCGCTACGTCTTCACCGCGGAGGGCAACGGCCCGGTCAACGCGATCGACACGGCGCTGCGGCGCGCGGTCGGCGTGGCCTACCCGCATCTCGCCAACATCCATCTGACCGACTACAAGGTGCGGATCCTCGACGGCGCGGGAGCGACCGGAGCGGTGACGCGCGTGCTGCTCTCGGCCACCGACGGGGTACGCGACTGGACGACGATCGGGGTGAGTCCCAACATCATCGAGGCGTCGTGGCGGGCTCTGGAGGAAAGGATGGTCTACGGCCTCCTCCATGCACC
>CAXBAZ010000755.1:0-2459 GCA_963973395.1 uncultured Acidimicrobiaceae bacterium | reverse complement strand
GGTGGTGAACCCGTGGCAGAAGAAGCCGTCGCAGACCTCGCCGGCGACCTCGGTCATCAGCTCGCCGACCCCGGCGAGGAAGATCCTCGGCACACCGAAGTCGCCGAGATCCTTCGCGTCGGGGGTGAAGAACGGGGTCATCAGCGTGTGCCGGTAGAAGTCGCCTCGGAACTGGAGCGGCGTACCGTTCTGCCACGTGTCCCAGATCGCACGGATCGCTTGGATCATCTCGCGCATCCGCGGCGCCGGGTGGCTCCACTCCATCGAGAAGCGTTTTGTGATGTGCGGCTTGATCTGGCTGCCGAGCCCGAGCACGAATCGTCCCTGCGACAGGGCCTGGAGGTCCCAGCCGATGTTCGCGAGCAACATCGGATTGCGGGCGAACGCGACGGCGATCGAGGTGCCGAGCTCGATCGACTCGGTGCGTTCGGCCGCGAGCGCCAGCGGGAGGAACGGATCGTGCGCCGTCTCGGCGGTCCAGACGCCCGAGTAGCCCGCCTGCTCGAGCTCGGCCGCCCGCCGACCGGCGTGCACGATGGAACCGTTCAACCCGGTGTCGATCTTCATGGGTCGGAACGGTACCCGTCGGGTCGAGAGCGCTGCGGGTCGCGGTCGCGACGGCATACTGCGCCGATGCGTACCCCGACCGGCTCCCGCCTGCTCTCGATCGTCGTGATCTCGCTCGTCGCAGTGTCGGGATGCAGCCCGACGACATCCGACGGCGATGCCGTCGAGACCTCGTGCCACCCCGAACGGAGCGAACCGGGTTCGCCCCGTTCGATCCGGATCGCGACGACGGTCGCACCGATCACCAACATCGTGTCGGTGATCGCCGCCGGTTCCGGGATCCAGGTCGACGGGATCGTTCCCGAAGGGGTGAACAGCCATCTCTACGAGCCGTCGCCGAACGCGGCTGCGACAATCGAGAGCGCCGACGTGGTATTCCTCAACGGCCTCGACCTGGAGGCGCCGACGAAACAGCTGGCGCTCGCCAACGTCGGTGACGACGGCGTCGTGTGCGAGCTCGGCAACACGATCCTGCCGGAGGACGACTATCTGTACGACTTCTCGTTCCCCGAGTCGGCCGGTTCGCCGAATCCGCACCTGTGGACCAACCCACCGATGGCCCGGGCGTACGCAGCCGTCGTCCGAGACGTGTTGACGACGGTCGCCCCCGAGCACGCCGACACGTTCGCTGCGAACGACGAGGCGTTCAGTGCTCGGGTCGACGCACTCGACGCCGCGATCCGAACGGCCAGCGCCTCGTTGGCGGCCGACGACCGCCTCCTACTCACGTATCACGACGCCTACGCGTACTTCGCCGAGGAATACGACTGGACCGTCGTCGGAGCCATCCAGCCGTCGTCGTTCGACGAGCCGACGCCGCGTGAGGTCGCCTCGCTCGTCGAGCAGGTGCGGGAGGCGGGCGTCGCTGCGATCTTCGGCAGCGAGGTCTTCCCGTCACCCGTGCTCCGTCAGATCGCAGATGAGACCGGTGTGGAATATGTCGACGACCTGCGCGACGACGACCTGCCGGGCGATCCCGGAGACGACCGACACTCCTGGCTGGGGCTGATGCAGGTCAACATGGTGACGATCATCGAGGCGCTCGGCGGGGATGCCACCGCGGTTGCCGACCTCGACGTGCGACCCGACGACGAGGACACGGCGACCTACGCCCAGTGAGACGTCCGCGGCAGGAACGTGACGCTCGGCTTCAGTCCTGATCGCGCAGGAACTGCTCGAGTTCCGCCGCCAGTTCGTCGCCGGATCGCATCTCGAGCGAGGGGCCGCCGTCGACCACGTCGACCACGTCGTCGGACGCGTCGTAGATCTGTTCGAGTTGCTCGATCATCTTGGCGTGCTCTTCGTTGCCGCCGATCATGCCGTCGAGGCGTCGGCCCTGCACCAGCACTTCGCTGCGCAGTTCGGCGCCGTCGATCACGACCTCGGTGGCCTCGCGGAGGCCGTCGAGCAGGGCGACGCTCGCAGCCGGATACGACATCGCCGCGATGTAGTGCGGCACCTGGGCCCAGACGCCGAGCGACGGGATGCCGCGCTCGTGCATCTCACGTTCGAGCGCTGCCGCCACGCCGGCGGGCACGTCGATCGAGCTGCGGAGGAACGGCACGCGGGCCAGCACATCCTGGGAGGGGCTGCTCACCGACAGCCGCGGACTCCGCGTGTGCGGCACCGCGAACGGGTAGGCACCGAGGTGGACCATGTGGCGGACACCGAGATCGGCGGCGAGCTCACCGACGGCACGGGTGAAGCGGTGCCACGCCATGTCGGGCTCGGGCCCGGACAGCACCAGCAGGTCGCGGCCGGTCTGGTCGTGTCCCACCGACAAGGTGATGCGCTCCCAGTGCAGCACCGAATGCAGACCCTCGCGCAACTCCATCACGGGTCGCCGCGCCCGGTAGTCGACGTACGTGTCGTCGTCGAACTCGACGATGGGA
>CAXBAZ010000754.1:0-2460 GCA_963973395.1 uncultured Acidimicrobiaceae bacterium | reverse complement strand
AGAACGTACCGCCCGAGCGCGACCCCGACCACCGGGTCACGTATCCGACGTCGCCCGACCAGGCGCTGACCTATCGACTCTCGGGCGACCGCAACCCGCTGCACAGCGACCCGTCGTTCGCCGCGATCGGCGGATTCGACCGACCGATTCTGCACGGCCTGTGCACCTACGGGTTCACGGGACGCGCCCTGCTGCACACGTTGTGCGGGGGTGATCCCACCCGTTTCGGCCACATCGAGGGCCGCTTCACCTCGCCCGTGCTCCCCGGTGAGTCGCTGACCGTGTCGATGTGGGAGACGGGCGACGGCGAGGCCGTGTTCACCACCGCCGTCGACGACCGCCTCGTGATCGACCAAGGCCTACTCCGCCACACCTGACCGGCCCCCGTCAGCAAGCTCCCCGTCGCAGGCGTCTCGCTCCCGACCCGGACCACGAGTGACGAGTGCTCCGGGCCGGCCACGCCCGGAGCCGCTCGTCGCAACCCCCGTTGCTCGGTTGGGACATGCCCGCCTCACAGCGACGGTTACGGAACTTTCGTAACCTCACGACGGGAACGGGCATGAATGGGTCATGAGCGAATCGCGGGGATTCGGGAGAGCTGCGGGCTCGGCAGCAGAGGTCCGTTTCACGCGCCTTTATGAACTCCACCATCGCTCGATCCGTGACTACTGCCGGCGCCGGTTGGCTGCGCAGCGAGTCGACGACGCCGTCGCCGAGACCTTTCTCACGGCGTGGCGCAGGCTCGACGCCGTTCCCGAGGATGAACTGGCCCTGCTCTGGCTGTACCGCGTCGCCTATCGGGTGGTCGGTCATCAGTGGCGAGGCCTCAAACGTGGCCAACGTCTCGATCAACGACTCCGTTCCGTCGCCGACGACGTGCTGCCCGCGCCCGACGTGGTGGCGATCGACCGCGAGGATCAACGCCTCGTACTCCGTGCAGCGGCCAGCCTCGGCCGCACCGATGCTGAAGTGCTCCGCCTCGCGACCTGGGAGCAGCTCTCGATCTCCGACATCGCCACCATGCTCGACATCGAGCCCAATGCCGTGAAGCAGCGGCTGCATCGCGCCAGGCGGAACCTCGCCAGTGAGTTCCGCCGGCTCGAAACCCGATCGTACTCGACCCCCGATGCCCTGAAAGGAGGAGGCCGATGATCCGCGACGACGACGTGATGCGCCTGTTCGAGCAGGCGGACCCAGCTCGCTTGCCCGATCGCGTCGACGACCCCGTCGACGGCTCCGACTACCTCACCACACTGCGACAGAGGAGCATCCACGTGACACTCACCGAACCGAACCAGACAGAAGCTCGGCCAGCCGCAGGCCGGCGCTGGGCGTGGATTGGAGCAGCGGCGGCCGCAGCCTTCGTCGTCGTCGGAGGCCTCGTCCTGCTCACCCGCGACGACACGTCGCCGAGCACCGCTCCTTCGACGGACGTCGCGGGCTTGGCTGCCGATGTCGGTGTGGCGGAGCGGTTCATCGTGGCTTTCAACGATCGTGACCTGGCGGCGATGGAGGAGGTGTCGGCTGCTGGGCTCACCATGAAGAGTGCGGTGACCGTGGATGTCCTCGACGTCGAGGGGTGGCCGTCGTTGCTGGCCTGGTACGAAGCGTTCGATTGGCGATGGGACGGCGCCATCTGCGCGATCTCGTCGCCCGGGGTCGATGTGCAGTGTGAGGTGTTGGAGCGGAACCGCCTCACCGACCTCACCGGAGCCCGACGACCCGCCACCGTGACGTTCGCGGTGACCGACGGAGAGGTCGAGACTGTGGCCGTCGCGGCCGACTTGTCCGACTACAGCCCGAACGCGTTCGCGCCGTTCAGGAGCTGGGTCCGGCTCAACCATCCTGACGACGTGTCCCGGATGTGGACCGGGGACAGTCCCGTGCTCACCGCCGAATCAGCCGCTCTGTTCGACCGGCACCTCACCGAATATGCCGATGACCTCCGGTCCACGACCGACGAGTGACCACCGTGAGCAGCGTTGATTCGCTCGACGAACCGCGTACGGCCGGTCGATGTCCCTGGGCCGGCACGACCCCACCGCACGCATCGCGGCGGGGTCGCCCATCGTCGTCGGTGCTTGAACCGGTTGTGGGACGTGCACTCGACGTCTACTGGCTGCCGCCGGTGACCTCGCCGATCAGCAACTCGGGTTGCACGTTGGTGTAGTTCGGGACGTCGCCCATGATCTTGGCGCCGTGGGCGGCCATGCCGGCGTTGAAGCCCTCCTGGTCGGTGACCATCGCCCACCCCATCGCGGCGTACTTGCCCTCGGGGATGGTGGCGGCGCCCCAGCCCTGACACGCATCGCCGAGGGACTCGGCGAACATCGGCATGTGGCTCGACGTGTAGTAGTCCATGTCGAACGTGGAATCCTCGGTGCGCGGGTACAGGATCGTGACAGCAAGCATGCGGTCAGTCTCGCAGAAGTGGCTCGGACGGTCGACACGGAGCTGGTT
>CAXBAZ010000753.1:0-2461 GCA_963973395.1 uncultured Acidimicrobiaceae bacterium | reverse complement strand
TAGCGGGCTGAACAGTCGGACGAGCGCGCCCGCTACTTCGGTTTCGGGTTGACCGCGATGAACAGATTGATCTGCGTCGCCGCCGGGTCGTTGTCGACGGTGTCGGACGTGAACTCGGCCACCAGTTCCTCCACCCGTCGTATCAACTCGTGGCGGCGAGCATCGGTCAGATGGATCGCGCTGAGCACGAGTGCCGTGTCCTGATCGTCGTCGACCGTGATGCCGACGCTCTCCACGAATCGCTGGAAGTCCACCTTGGCGAGGTCGAACAGTCCCCCGAGAGCGGCAGACATCTTGCGCGGGTCGGTCGACGCGAGCAGCTCCGGACCGATACCGAACGAACGGGCGACGGTCTGGTATCGGCGCTCGGTCACCGCCGCGACCTGCCTGGTTGCCACGACTCGGATCAAGCCGACGTCGGTGAGTCGGTTGACGTGGTGGTACAGCCGGGTGATGGGGACGCCGAGGAGGTCGGCGACCTGGGCGACGGTGCGCGGCTCTTTCAGTCGGCGCAGGATCGTGCTGCGAACGGGGTGGGTCACCTCCGACATGAGGTCGAGATCGTCGAGGTCGAGGCGATCGGCCTGGTCGTCGACGCCCTCGACCGGAATCCATCCGTCGCTGGCTGTGTCCATCGCGCACACCTTAGACGTTCAAATCACATGAATATTCGTTCAAACTGCTTGAATCGGATGATTCAAGCTGATTGAATGAGACCTATGAACGAACTCACAGCCAGCGCAGCCGTCATCGCACAGCGTGAGCGCATGTCGCGGTACATCGACGAACCGACGGCACGCCGTCGCCGTCCCGACGCAGCCTCGCACCGCTCGCCACGGCGTCGTCGCAACCTGTGAGCATCGATCGGACCCCACTCGGTGGGCGGTTCCTGACGGTGTGGGCCGGACAGTCGCTCTCCGAGATCGGCTCGACGCTCTCTGGTGTCGGCGTCGCCGTCTACGTCTTCCTCGAGACGGGGAGCGCTGCATGGCTCGGTGTCTTGGCGGCGTTCGCGTCGGTGCCGTACCTCGTCACTGCTCCGGTGCTGTCGCTCACCGATCGCTTCTCGCGCCGATCGACGATGATCGCCGCGGACACGTTCGCGGTGGTCGGTCCAGCGGTCGCCCTGGTGATGGCGATCGCGGGCCAACTCCAGATCTGGCATCTCGCCGTCGCCGGCTTCCTGGGAGGTGTCGGGAATGCCGTCCAGGGACCGGCAGCGCAAGCCGCGGTGCCGGCCCTTGTCGCACCGGAGGCACTCGGACGCGCCAACGGCCTCGGCCAGCTCGGCCAGGCGACCGGGATCGTGCTCGGCCCGGTCTTGGCCACGCCACTCGTTGCCCGGTGGGGGATCGAGGCGGTGCTGATCGTCGACATCGTCACCTTCATGATCGCGGTTCTCGCGACGGCCAGCGTGCGATTCGACGACCTGCCACCCGACTCCTCGGTCGCCGACGACAAGTCGTGGTCCGCCCTGTTCGCGTGGCTCAGAACCGACGGCCGCCCCTTGACAGCGGTGCTCGGTCTGATGGCTGGCGTCAACTTCCTGCTCGCCTTCTTCAATGTGTCGCTCCTCGTCGTCGCGACCGACATCGGCGGCACGGCTCGCGCGGGTGTGGTGCTGGGTGCTGCCGGCGCGGCGATGATCGTCGGCTCGATCATCAGCGGCCACCGAGGTGTCGCCGACGACCGGGTCGGCACGTTCGCACGTGGGCTGATGCTCGCCGGCGGAGGTTTCGTCGTGGCCTCACTGCGAACTTCGCTCGTACTCGTCATCATCGGCGTCGTCATCGCGCTCGGCTCGATGCCGGCGGTCAAGGCCGCCACGTCGACGCTGTTCCACGAGCGCGTCCCGTCGTCGATGCACGGCCGGATGTTCGGCCTCCGGACGGCACTCGCCCGCTCCCTCGAACCCCTCGGTTCGGTAGCGGCGGGGTTCGTGATCGCACGGTTGGCCACGCCGGCCGTGGACGACGGGGGAGCGCTCGCCGGCAACGTCGGCACGGTCATCGGCGTCGGACCCGGACGTGGGGCGGCACTCGTCCTCGGCCTGGTCGGCATGGTACTCGTCGCCATCGGTGTCTGGCTCGGCCGGAGCGGTACCAGAGCGGCGCTCCGCCACGTCCCATCGCCGCAGGAGCTCGACACCGTCGAGGAGCTCGCGGGGGACGTGATCTCGGCACCCCGGTAGGGTCGGCCGCAATGGGCATCCACGTCGGCATCGAGCATCGCACCACCTACCGCTTCGATCGGCCGACCGCGATCCACCCGCACGTGCTCCGCCTCCGTCCGGCCCCGCACAGCCGCACGCCGATCCTCTCCTACAGCCTCGACGTCGCGCCGGCCGATCACTTCGTCAACTGGCAGCAGGACCCGTTCGGCAACTTCATGGCCCGGCTGGTCTTCCCCGAACCGGCGACCGAACTCGACTTCACCGTCGATCTGGTCGCCGACCTGACGG
>CAXBAZ010000752.1:0-2462 GCA_963973395.1 uncultured Acidimicrobiaceae bacterium | reverse complement strand
GCGGGCCTCCCATTCGAGCCGCTCGTGCAGCACACCTTTGCGGAGGCTGGACGACAACTGCTCGGACATGCTCGTCAGACGACCGAGCGCCTCCTCGCCGAACTCCTCGCCGGTGTTCCATTGGACGAAGACGACGATCGCACCGAACACGCTCCCTGCGTCCGACATGCCGGCGACCAGGATCGGTGCCCCCGGCCGCTCACCACCGAAACCGAGGTCCCGTGCCACGCTCGGTGCCACGCGCCGGGCGGTCGGTTCGGCGATCAGGTCGGCCCAGTCCCCGTCGTCAGGGGAGGCCGGCAGGTCGAGCGGGACGTCACCGCGCTGGTGCACGACGACACCGTCATCGGTGAACCGAACGATCGCGACGCCGGTCGCCCGCAGGTCTTGGAAGAGCTCGGACACGGCGACCTCGCCGATCTCGTGGGGGTCGAGCGTGCGGCCGACGCGTCCGGCGAAGCCGTGGAGTGTCCGCAGGTCGCGCAACGTCTGTTTCATGACACCGAAGTTGTTGAGCACGTACCAGATCCCGACCGCCGGCAAGACCGAGAACAGCGCGAGGGCGGGCTCGATCAACGCGAGCGCGAGCGTCATCGCACCCAGCACCGAGGTGACCGGGTACAGCCACCAGGTGCCGCTGATCTCCGCCACGATCCCCTCGCGAAGGTCACCCTCGTAGCGGGAGATCGCTGTCGAGATCAGTATTGACGTCGTCAATGCCGTGACCACCGGAGCGACCACCGCGCCCGCGATCAGCCCGGCCGACGAGTCGCCCCACAGCGAGATGAGCGCGCGGAACAGGGTGTAGGTGAGCATCAGGTCCAGGACGAGCAGCACCGTGTTGAACGCCAACTTCACGCCCCGGTTCCTGCGCTTCGTCAGGAGGACGATCACCGACACGGACAGGCGAGCCGCCAGCGCCGCCGTCGGCGACACGAACACGAGTGCGATCGCCATCGGGATCTCCGTCATCGAGAACGCGATGCCGTGACGTCGGAAGACGATGTTGAAGACCGAGTACTCGAACGCGCCGAACGCAACGGCCACTGAGACGATCGCCCACCATCCGGTGTCGACCGTCGCCTCGCGTGGGTCGGACAGCAAGGCGTAGAGGCCGACGACCACGACGAGCATGGCGATCGTGATCGCACCGACCTGGACGTCAGGTCGTGCATGCCAGGTCGTGCCCGTTCGGGTGTGTTCAACCTCGTGGTGCGCCAACGCGGGGCTCCTGACCCATCGCTACGCAACCTACTCCCAACATGACGAAGGGAGCGGCGTGACGTCCACCTCTCCCCCGTGCTCCGTCGGTCCTCCGGTCAGGAGAACGACGTCGTCACGTCCAGGTGTTGCCGGTCCACGTGTTACCGGTCCACGTGTTCCCGGCCCACGTGTTCCCGGTCCAGGTGTTGCCGGTCCACGTGTTACCCGTCCAGGTGTTCCCGGTCCACGTGTTCCCGGTCCAGGTGTTGCCCGTCCACGTGTTCCCGGTCCACGTGTTGCCCGTCCACGTGTTGCCCGTCCACGTGTTACCCGTCCAGGTGTTCCCGGTCCACGTGTTGCCCGTCCAGGTGTTGCCCGTCCAGGTGTTGCCCGTCCAGATGTCGTCGGTGATGAATCGCGGCGGCGTCGGAGCGAGGAAGGCCGAGGCGGTCGAGCGAGCCCAGGTCTGGTCGGCGTCGCTCACGTCGGCCGACAGCGCCCCCATGACGTCGACGGCTCCGGCGCCGACGAAGTCGGCGGATGCATCGAGCGGTCGGGCCGAACGGATCAGTGCGGCCTTGATCTCGTCGGGTGTGAGCGTCGGATCGGCAGAGCGGAGCAGTGCGACGACGCCTGCGACCACGGCGGCCGACTGCGACGACCCGCTCCCCAGGAACCTCTGCTCGTCCAGGTAGCCCTCGGGATGGTTGACATCGGCGTCGCTACCCGGTGCCCGGAGACTCGCGATGTGCGCTCCCGGTGCGGCGACGTCGGGTCGACGGTGCTCATCACCACGGCTCGCCCACTCGGGGACCGAGAAGCTGCCGTCGCTCGACTGCAGACCGGCCACGCTGATGACGTACGGGTCGTGCGACGGCGAGTTGAGACCGTTCGAGTCGGCGCCGTCGTTGCCGGCGGCCGTCACGACGACGATGCCCGCTTCCCAGGCCCGTTCGAGCGCGGCCGCGACCGGGTCGGACTCGTAGGCCGCGCCGGTGTCGGAGTCGATCGCGATCGACAGCACGCCGATACCGAGCTCGGCGCGATGCGCGATCGCCCACTCGATGCCGTCGAGCAGACTGGCCGACGTCACCGCTCCGGTGCGGTCGGCGACCTTGATCGACACGATGTCGGCGTCGGGTGCGATGCCTGCGAATCCCGTCCCGCTGATCGGGTCGACCGACGCCTCGCGACCGGCGATGATGCCGGCCATGTGGGTGCCGTGGCCGAAACCATCGTCCGGCCGTGACGCGTCGAGC
>CAXBAZ010000751.1:0-2468 GCA_963973395.1 uncultured Acidimicrobiaceae bacterium | reverse complement strand
CCCGCCGTCGCAAGGAGGCGAACGCCGCCGAAGCCGAGCACGAAAGACGCGAAGCCAAGCAGCGCGAGTGGCGTGAGACAGGTGCCTACCTCACGCGCGAGGAACTCGAAGCTGGCGAGGCATGTCGTGGATGCGGCTTGCCCGTATTGGACCGACTCGGCGATTGGCCGTGGCCAACGGACCGCACGCCCGAAGAGCAGGCTGCCTATGAGGCAGCCGAAGCCGACTTTCGTGAACGGCACCCGGAGTGCAGCGCCGCCCGCTGGTCGCTGTCTGGTTCTCGTTTAACACACTGCTTCAACTGCTGCCCGCCGCACCCGCTGCACCAGAGCCAGATTGATGTCATCGCGTCAATCCTCCTCGGCCACAAGTCGAAGCCCGACGATCTCGACGCCTGGCGGCTCACGCTCACATGCGACCACACCATCGATCGGACGATGCACAAGTCGAACAGGTCGTGGACGACTTCGGTTGTCGAGTGCCTAACGTGCAGCGCGCATCGGGGAGTAGTCGAGTCCGAGCGCCTGACGGTCGTCGGCGATCAGTCGGGCCGACCGAGGACTATCGCGGCGACCTCGCTCCAGTCGAGCGTCGTCTGATCCATCAGCGCAGCCGCGACGGCATCGATCTCATCGCGTGCCGACTCGACCAACCGTCTGGCTCGCGCACGGCACCGCTTGCGGATCTCGGCGGCGTCTTCGGGATCATCGGTGACCGCTGCTGAGTCCGCTTGTGCGTCGAGGATGTCCTGACCGGCGAACCGGACCGCGCCGCACAGCTCGCTCTCAAGTGCGTCACCTGCCAGACGCATGGTGATCCGAGCTTCCATGTAGTGGTCGGACACTGCGTCGCCGGACTCACCGGCCTGCAGGTCGTACCGCGTGAACGCGAGGCCGACCTTGGCGTCGTCGGCTTCTGGCAGCGTCACACTGTCGAAGTCGAACCCGATGAGTGCAGCGACCACGGCGTGAGCTGCCTCGTGCAATGCCCTCAACGAGCGATCATCGGCACAACGGGGATCGGTCATGGCGGTCGAGCGTACGCATCGTCTCCGTTGCAGCCCGTCAGCCGTCCGGACGCAGACCGTGAACGGATCGCGGTCCGGAGCGAGCGAGGCATGCGCAGGCCCGTGAGCCGGATGGCGTGCCTGAAACTTGGGAGGCTTCGAAAGTGGCTGTAGCCGAAGGGTCCAGATGCTTCAGGCAGCCGGTGCCGACCTGCGAGCACGTCGGCGTGCCGTGTGCCAGACCTGCCCGGCACAAGGCTGCTCGCGCAGTCCGGGGATCCGCGTTCCTCAGGTGCCGGTCGGGGGCCATCGCGTGCGGGTCGAACGGTGCGGTGACTCTGCAGACTGAACGCTGAGGTCGACGCCCGCTACGCGACGCCGAACGACGTCAGGGTCGGGGTGAGTGAGCTTCACCAGATCGGGTTCGTTCCAGTACTGGCGGGCTTGGAGGTGCGCCGGAGGGAGCGTGCCGTGGATGAGCACCGCTTCGCCGGGACGAACTTGCCGCAGCAGGTGGAATGGTGTGAGCGCTTCGCGGTGGACCGACTCGGACACGCTCCGTCGGCCGCTCCCACCCGCGATGTCGTAGGAGAGAGACCGCTGGTGGACCTCTTCGTCACCGAGGAGACGAGACACGTAGTCGAGTGTCGCTGGGTCGGAGCAGCCGGAGAAGACGACCTTCGTGAGATGGTTCGTGAGCACGCTGTCGGACAGGCGGCCATATGCGGCGTCGAGCTGTGCCTTCGATTGCCAGATCGTGACCAACAAGATCCCGATCCCCGCACAGGTTGCGGCGACCTCAGGTAGCCAGGCGAGGGGCATGTTGCCGGCTTCGTCGATCACCATCAGCAGCGGTCGATAGAGGCCCACCCCGGCGATGTCTCGCTGATAGGCCTGGTCCTTGAGGTCGCCGAGCAGCCCACCGAGGACTGGTGCCAGGCGCTTCTGATCATCGAGCGGTGCCACGAGGTACAGGGTGTTGGACTGTTCCGGGTCGGTAAGCCAGTCCAGGTCGACGAAGCTCTGCTTCTCGGGTTCGTCGAGGGTGGCGGACGCGTCGACGGCAGGATCGAGCCACGCCTGCACGACGGTCTGGACGGTCGCGTACACCGACGACCGGACACGTTCATCGAGGTTCCACACGGCGTCGAGCTGGAGCATCGCTGCAGCCGCGGACTCTCGTTCGGCCGGCGAGCCGTGCACCTTTGCGTTGCGGAGGATCTTGAGGATCACGTTCGGCTTCTTCTTCACCGGGATGTCTTTGGTGAAGACCCAGTGTGCGACGTCGAGCATCGTGCAATCCCGATCCACCGCGGCCGCGCCCAACAGACCCGTCAGCAAGATCTCGGCCTGCTTCACCCAGTAGTCCGCTCCCCCGTCAACACCCGACCTCGGGATCGACGCAGCGAGCGCAACCGCCGCCTTCTGGGCTCCGCGGGGCGACGCTGCCGCCCGTAGCGGC
>CAXBAZ010000750.1:0-2468 GCA_963973395.1 uncultured Acidimicrobiaceae bacterium | reverse complement strand
GATCGGCGTACCGGTGCCCCGCCAGCGCCCGCAACGAACCACCGGGGTATCGATGCAGGTCGGCGTGCACGACGGTGCCCACGCGAAACGATTCGTCGAGAGTCTGCTGGTACGCGGCGAACGACAGCAGCATCGCCCACCGCTGCGACCCGTTGCCCCACAGCCAGGTGCGACGCACCTCGATCCGGTCTTCGCGGACGTCGCTGCGACCGGCGACGAACCAGTCGTCGGTGTCGGGCACGCCGGCGAGCACGTCGGCCTGGCGAACCTGCCAACCGGACGCGGTGGCGACCGCGTCGGCGAGTGAGCCGGGGAGCGACGGCAACCGCCGTCCGGCCTGCGCGATCAGATGGAGGAATCCGAGCTCGGCGAGCACCTCGGAGTGCCAGTCGGGACCGGCGCCGACCAGTCCGGCCAGCCGCCGGACACGGTTGGCGAGGGCCCCCGCGCGGGCGTCGACCAGGCGCGCCGCGAGTTCGTCCCACGTGCCGTACCGGGCCAGCGCCGGGTCCGCCAGGCCGGTCCGCATCCGGTCTTCCAACCACCGGTCGAGTTGGGTCAGTCCCTCCAGCATCCGGGCCACACGCTCGTCGCGCGCCCGATCGAGGTCGCCGCGATCGATCGGCGCCGTGCCGCCGGGCTCGGTCTCCGGCGCGGCGCCCGGTTCGGGCGCCGCACGATCACCGGCGCCACGCTCGACGGCCGAGCGGCGATCACGCGACTCGATCCACGACCTGACCGATTCGGGTCGGGCACCGTCGCCGACCCCGCCGCGCACCCACAGCAGCAGCAGCGCCACCGCGTGCTTGCACGGCAACCTCCGGCTCGGGCAGGTACACCGCCACGCGACCTCGGCGTGATCGACGACCGTCTCGTACGGCTCGGCCCCAGATCCCCGACACCGGCCCCAGAGCACACGGTCGTCCGCCCCGACCGCGGTCCACCGAGCTGCGACCGCCAGCGGCTCTGCGGCGGCGATCGAGCGCGGCGACGGCGCCACGGCGGCCACCTGTTCGATCGTCCACGTCTGCTGCATCGACCGAACGCTAGCGATCCGGTGTGACGAGCCGATCGGGAGGGGCACGTCGGTCCGCACGATACGTTGACGCTATGGCCGAGAACGTCGTCTCCGAGTCCCGTGTGATCAAAGCGGCGCCGCAGGTGATCTTCGACGTGCTCGCCGAACCTGCTCGCCACGTCGAGATCGACGGTTCCGGCATGGTCCAGAGCACTCGCGGCGAATCGTCCCGTCTGGCCCTCGGTTCCCGCTTCGGGATGGACATGAAGATGGGGCCGGTGCCCTACCGGATCACGAACACGGTGAAGGAGTTCGAGGAGAACCGCCTGATCGCGTGGGCCCACTTCGGCGGCCACCGCTGGCGGTACGAACTCGAGCCGACGACGGTCGACGGCGAACCGGCGACCGAGGTCACCGAGAGCTTCGACTGGTCGACCTGCAATCCCGTCGTCGGCAAGGGCATCGAGTTCGCCGGCTATCCGAAACGGCACCCGGCGAACATGGCGGCCACGCTCGAGCGGCTCGCCGGCGTCGTCGAGCACTGACCGCCACTCCGACGACGAGCACGACCCGATGACGCCCGACGCGATCCACCTCTACTGGCGGCCAGGATGTGGCTTCTGCTCGATGCTGCGACGTGGCCTCGGCACGGCGGGGATCGTGACCGTCGACCACAACATCTGGGACGACCCCGCCGACGCTGCGGTCGTCCGACAGCACGCCGGCGGCAACGAGACCGTACCGACCGTCGTGGTCGGCGACGTGGGGCTCGTGAACCCGTCGGTGAAACAGCTGGCGGCGCACCTGCGCGAGCACGCACCACACCTGTTGCCCGCAGGATTCGAGGAGCCCGAACCGGGGTTCCTCGGCCGCCTCTTCGGCGCCTGACCCGCCGCGACTGCCGATCGGTCTCCCACGCGGCTCACCCGATCGGGTGGTCGGCCGGCCGGATCGTTTACGCGGCAGGGTCGTCGGGTACGCGCTGTCCAGACGGCGCCGAACCGGGTGCCACCGACCGAAAGGAATTCTCATGTCGACCGATCGCCGAGTGACCAAGGATCTCATCAAGACGCTGGAGGACGGCAAGGAGGGTTTCGCCCGGGCCGCCGAGAAGCTGGCTGATTCCGACCGTCCCGACCTGAGCACCAAGATGCAGGCATTCTCCGAGCAGCGGGCCCGCTTCTCGGCCGAGCTCGAGCAGTTGGCTGCGAGCTACGACGACGACATCGACGAGGACGGTTCGGTCGCGGGCACCATCCATCGCGGCTGGATGGCCGTCAAGGATGCGATCGCCGGCTCCGATCCGGAAGGCGTGCTCGAAGCCGCCGAGCAGGGCGAGGACCACGCCGTGAGCGAGTACCGGGATGCGCTCGACGCCGACATCTCACCGAACCTGCGCGTGGTCGTCGAGCGCCAGTTCACCGAGGTCCAGCAGACCCACGACCAGGTG
>CAXBAZ010000749.1:0-2472 GCA_963973395.1 uncultured Acidimicrobiaceae bacterium | reverse complement strand
GGAAAAGACGTTCGAGGTCAACCTCACGGCACCGCTGTTCTGGACCCAGCTCGCGTGGCGCAAGCACATGCAGGAACACGGCGGCGTCGTCATCAACATCTCGTCGGTGGGTGGCCTGAGCACCAACGAAGTGCTGGGCGTGTACGACGTGACCAAGGCGGCGCTGATCCACCTGACCAAACAGCTGGCACCCGAGCTCGGGCCGAAGGTGCGGGTCAACGCGATCTGCCCCGGCCTGATCAAGACCGACTTCGCGAGGTTGCTGTGGGAGGGCGAACGCGGCGCCGAGGTGGCGGCCGCCTATCCGCTCGGTCGCCTCGGTGAGGTCGAGGACATCGCGGCCGCGGCGCTGTGGCTGGCGGCGGATTCCGGTTCGTGGATCACCGGCCAGGCGATCGTACTCGACGGCGGGGGACTGGTGCAGTTCCGCGGCGAGTGAGGTCGGTCGCCGTCAGGCGGTTCGGCAGAACTCGGCGATGCTCGCCGCCCGCTCCGCGCTGATGTCCGGGCAGGAGACCGCGAACACCTCGGTGCCGTGGATCGTGCCCATCGCCTGCGTGCACCGAGCAGCGACGCCGGCCCGTACGAGCAGCCGATAGAACTCGACGCCCTCGTCGCGCAGCGGGTCGCACTCGTTGACGCTGATCACGGTCGGTGGGAAGTCGCGCACGTCGTCCTCGGTGGCGAACGACGGCCACGCCAGCGGGTTGCCGGCCTCGAAGGCCTCGATGCCGTAGGCGTGCTTGCCGCGGTTGTTCGCCAGATCGAGCAGGATGCCGTTGTTCTCGATCGACGAGGGGAATCGTTCCTGCGGCCACTCCCCGGCGATGTACGGGCACAGCGCCCACAGGCCGCTGATCATGCCGATGTCGCCGTCTCTCGCCAGCTGCATCCCCGTCGCCAGCGTGAGATTGCCGCCGCCGCTCTCGCCGGCGACGATCACGTGGTCGGTGTCGATGCCGAGTTCGGCGGCGTGGGAGATCACGTGCCGCAGCCCGGACACGCAGTCGTTCAACCCGGCCGGGAACGGCTCGACCTCGGGGGCCGACGAGGCGTGGAGCGCGTTGCGGAAGTCGACCATCGCGACGGCGACGCCCTGATGGGCGAGCATCCGCCCCCATGTGCTGTACATGCCGTTGAAGCACGACATCGTCTGCATGCCGCCGCCGTGGATGTAGTACACGCACGGCATCGGCCGGTCGCCTTCGGGTCGGATGAACTGGATCTTGACCGTGTTGCCGTCGGGCTGCGACGTGAACTCGAGGGTGCTGATGTCGAGACCCGCCGACGGCGCGATGTCCTCGCTGTCGAGCGCATCCATCATCGCGTCGGCGAGTTGGCGCTGCGCGAGGCCTTCCGGGGAGTGGGCTTCCGCCAGCAGCGCATCGCGATCGGCGACGTCGGTCTGGGGCATGCTCGGTAGCGCGCCGAGCAGCGCTTTGATCCGGGGGTCGATCCGCGGGTCGTCGTTCAGCTTGCTCATCCGCCGATCTTGCCAGAGCAGCCCGAGGTTCGCGCGAGCGATCAGCGGATCGTCTCCCGAGATCGCTCGCGCCGTTCGTCCGTCAGCGGAACTCGAGGCCGGCGAACTCGCCGGACGACCGCCACTCGTCGATGTACCGGAAATACGCAACCGGACCCTCGGGGAAGCCGAGGCTGCCGAGGATGCCGCGGCGCCCGGGCTCCTGGCCCTCGTTGTTGTAGTAGCCGGGCGTGCAGTCGGGGTTGCCGCCGAATCGGCGCTGGCCCGCCTCGAGCCGTTCGACCCAGGCGGACTCGGCGTCGAGGGTGACCTCCACCTGGTCGGAGCCGGTCGCGATCGTATGGTCGATGATCGTGGCGATCGTGGCGCCCGCCTCGACGAGGTTGTGCGGGATGTTCGAGATCAGGTTCGCTCCCTGCGAGGGCCCGACGACGAACAGGTTCGGGAATCCGTGCACGTGGATGCCGTGGAGGCTCAACATGCCGTCGACCCACTTCTCGCTCAGCGCCACACCGTCGCGGCCGACTGCGTCGAAGCCGGCGCGCCGCTCGAAGGCGGTGCCGACCTCGAACCCCGACGCGTAGATCAGCAGGTCGAGTTCGTAGTGCTCGTCGCCGACCCAGACCCCCGTCTCGTCGATCCGGTCGACACCCTTGCCGTCGGTGTCGACGAGGTGCGTGCTCGGGTTGTTGAACGCGTCGAGGTACTGGTCGTGGAAACAGGGGCGCTTGCAGAGTTGGCGGTACCACGGCTTCAGCTGCTCGGCCGTGATCTCGTCGTCGACGATCTGGTCGACACGAGCCCGGATCTCGGTCATCTTCTCGTCGTCGGACTCGTGGTACGCCCGCTCGAACGCCTCGGGGGTGAACTCGGGGTGCTCGGCCGAGAACAACTTGTCGCGGATGCGCTGGCTGATGTCGGTCCAGCCGTCCTTCACGAGGTCCTCGTCGGCGAACCCGCCCGTCTGGAGGATCGTGAAGTTCTCGAGC
>CAXBAZ010000748.1:0-2479 GCA_963973395.1 uncultured Acidimicrobiaceae bacterium | reverse complement strand
GTCCCGACCCGCGACGTCAACCGCATCATCATCAAGGCCCAGCAGGAGTCACCGGCGGGCGGGGGAGCGCGTGTGCTGTACGCCGTGCAGGGTGCCACCGATCCGCCCACGTTCACGCTGTTCGTGAACCGTGAGCTGCCGCAGCACCACGTGCGATATCTCGAGCGCAAGATCAAGGAGGCCTTCGGGTTCGGCGCCACGCCGATCAAGCTCCGCATTCGCAAGAAGGTCGACTGATGCCGTGGTGCGAAGCGTGCGCCAAGTACCACACACCATCGGCCATGAACGACGACGGCACGTGCCCCGTGTGCGGTGGTGAGGTCGACGTCTCCGAGGCCTCAGCCGCCCGGCTGGCGCAGGACGAGACGACACCGTGGCACTTCAAGTTGCTGGTCGCGGCGACCGTGGGCTACCTCGGGTGGCGTTTCGTCCAGCTCTTCGTCTGACTGGGCTCGCCGGTCGATAGGCTCGCCGGGCACAAACACGACAGCGATGTCGTCACGGGCTGTAGCGCAGTTTGGTTAGCGCACTTGTCTGGGGGACAAGGGGTCGCAGGTTCGAATCCTGTCAGCCCGACGGATGTGATGTCGCGAGACATCGGAAACGGTCCGGACCTGCATCAGGTCCGGACCGTTCGACGTCCGCACTACGGTCACGCCATGGGGCGACTCGACGAACTGGATCTCACGGCGAGACTGACCAAGGTGGAGTACGCAGAGCGGCTCGCCGACGCGCAGCAGCGACTGCTGGCGCTCCGCCTCGACCTGGGCGGCCACCTCGAGAACCCGGAGATCGGGCCTGGTGTGCTCGCCGTGTTCGAGGGGTCGGATGCCGGCGGCAAGGGTGGTGCCATCCGGCGAATCGTCGAACCGCTGGATCCTCGTCACTACCGCGTGTCGACGTTCGCCAAGCCGACGTTCGACGAGAAGCGTAAGCACTTCCTGTGGCGCTTCTGGCACGACATACCCGGGCTGGGCGGGTTCGCCCTGTTCGACCGCAGCTGGTACGGGCGGGTGCTGGTCGAACGCGTCGAGGGGTACGCCACGCCGAGGCAGTGGCGACGCGCCTACGACGAGATCGTGCAGTTCGAACGGAACCTCGCGCTCGAAGGGTTGATCATCGTCAAGTTCTGGGTCCAGGTGAGTCCCGACGAGCAGCTGCGACGCTTCGAGAGCCGCGCCGCCGACCCGCTGCGCCGGTGGAAGCTGACCGACGAGGACTGGCGGAACCGGGACAAGATCGAGCAGTACCAGGAGGCCGTGGAGGAGATGCTCGCCCGCACCGACCATGCACTGTCGCCGTGGCACCTCGTGTCGGGCGAGCAGAAGCGGTGGACCCGCGTGGCCGTGTTGGAGACGCTGATCGAGCGGATCGAGGCGGGAATCGAATCGTTCCACAACCCGGTGACCAACACCGACGGATGGGCGTGAGCGATCGGTCGGCGTGATCCATCTGATTGCTACCGTGTCGGTCATGTGCGGTCGATTCGTGTCGTCCTCCGCTCCCGAGCGGATCGCGAAGTACTTCGGCGCGGAATCCGCCGTCGAGACACTCGGCGAGAACTTCAACGTCGCGCCGACCAACGACATCTACGGCGTGGTCGGTCATGCCGACGGCCCGCCGGAACTGCAGGTGTTCCACTGGGGACTGATCCCCGTGTGGGCCAAGGAGCGCAAGATCGGCCAGCGGATGATCAACGCCCGTTCCGAGACGCTCGCCGAGAAGAACGCGTTCAAGGGCGTGTTCAAGAAGCACCGGTGCATCATCCCGATGGATGGCTTCTACGAATGGGCGCCCGGCGTCGACGGCGGCCCGGTCACCAAGGCGGGCAAGCTCGCCAAGCGGCCGCACTTCATCCACCGCGTCGACGACGAACCGCTCGCCGTCGCCGGCCTGTGGTCGGCGTGGCGGGACAAGACCGAGGGGCCCGACGCGCCGTGGTTGCACAGCGCCACCGTGGTCACCACGTCCGCCAACGACACGATGAGCGCGGTGCACGACCGCATGCCGGTGATCCTGCCGAAGGCGATGTGGCAGATCTGGCTCGATCCGGCCAATCAGAACATCGAGATGCTCCAGAAGCTGCTCGTGCCGGCACCCGACGACCTGATGACGATGCACGAGGTGTCGACCGACGTCAACAACGTGCGCAACAACGGACGCCACCTCGTCGCGGCGGCGTAGCACCCGGCGGGGTGGCGTCGATCAGTCGACGAGCGCCTGGTAGACGAGCTGCTTGAGCTGCGGCCGGATCGGGTGTGTGCTCGACGGGAGCAGCTGGGTCAGGAACACGACGGCGAGATCCTCGTGCGGATCGCACCAGAACGCCGTGCTCGCGGCGCCACCCCAGGCGTACTCACCGCCGGAACTGAGCACCCTGTTGGCGGCCGGGTCGATCTGCACCGAGAACCCGAGCCCGAACCCGACGCCGTCGAACGACGTCTCGGCGAACAGCGGGCGGCCGAACGCTTCCAGATCG
>CAXBAZ010000747.1:0-2484 GCA_963973395.1 uncultured Acidimicrobiaceae bacterium | reverse complement strand
GGTTGCGGACGTAGTCGGACAGGTCGGTGGTGGCGACGTGTTCGGCGAAGGCCGTCATGTCGTGGGTCCGCACGCCGGCGACGCTCCGGGCGGGAATGCGGGCGAGTCGTGGTTCGCCGGTGGTGAACTGTTCCTCGTACATGCCGAGCATCTCGACATCGTCGAGCGCGGCGACGACCTCGGGTGGCACGGTCCCCAGGTTCTCCCCGACCACGGCGACGTCGGCCGCCGCTGCGCTCGCGGCGATGATCGCCAGCAGTTCGCGTTCGGGGTACCGGACGTAGACACCACGATCGGCGGAACAGCCGTCGGGCACCCACCACAGGCGGTGGACGGCCATCACGTGGTCGATGCGCAACATCGCTGCGTGACGACCGGCGTGTTCGATCATCCGGCGCCAGAGCGCGTACCCGGTGTGTCGCATCTGTCCCGGCAACTGGGGCGGGAAGCCCCAGTTCTGCCCGCCGACGAAGAACGTGTCGGGCGGTGCCCCCACCGCCGTGCCCGGTGCGAACAGGCCGGGGTGGGCCCACACCTCGTAGCCCGACGGATGCGAACCGACCGGCAGGTCGATCGACAGCCCGGCACTCCCCGGCGCAGATCCGATCGCGGCGATCTGTTCGTCGCAGAGCATCTGCGCCAACACGTGCGAACGTTCGACGATCTCGCCACCGACAGGATCACGTTCGGCCATGAAGCGGGCGTAGGAGCCGACGTCGGGGTGGGCGGCGACGAATTGGTTGAGGCGGCCGACGAGGGCCGCGTCGGCCGCTGCGGCAGCCTCGACCAACTGGCTCCGCCGACGGGCTCCGACGCGGCGCCAGTCGACCACGTCGCCCAGATCGGGGACGACCGCAGGAGGCAGGACGTCGTCGGCGATGTAGGCCTCGTTCCAGTGCAGCCGGCTGATCGGCGAGTACGGGCTCGGATCGAACGGGTCGTCGAGGAACGTGGCGTAGAGCGGCAACGTCGCGAGCATGTCGATGCCGTGTCCGTCGATCGTCGCGGCAGCCGCGCGGAGGTGGTCGTACGACGGCGTCGGATCGTCCCGCTCCCACAGCGCGTAGGCCGGCACGAACAAGCTGCTCCATGCCCGGTCCGCGGCCAGACCGGGCATCGTCACCGGCGGCACGACGACGGTGCACTCCTCCACGTGGGCGCCGGACTCGACGACCAGCGTGTGACACCCGACCGGCAACGCCGGGAGCGCGATCGCGCCGGAGCCGCCGGGTTCGAACGGCGTCCGGACGCCGGCGACGACGAGCGAGACGTCGTCGACCGAGCCGTTGACATCGACGGTGGACACCGGCGCGCCGGGTTCGACGACATGTACGCCGGCGACCAC
The DNA here is from genome assembly GCA_963973395.1 of uncultured Acidimicrobiaceae bacterium. Taxonomy (GTDB): domain Bacteria; phylum Actinomycetota; class Acidimicrobiia; order Acidimicrobiales; family Ilumatobacteraceae; genus Ilumatobacter. The sequence goes on along the minus strand of CAXBAZ010000747.1, from coordinate 1,139 downwards.
GTGACGACGGGAGTCGGCACGGTCGGCCTCGAGGATCTCGACGACGCGCGCCAGTACTTCCGGGTCGGCATCGTGCGAGACCTGGTCGACGTCGTCGTAGCGGACGACGACGCCGAGCTCCGAGGCTCGTTGCAACAGCTCGGGCGGGGCCCTCCGGACAGATGCCGATCGGCTCATGACCGCCGGTCCAGCAGTTCGACCAGCGACGTCATGGGCCATGCGACCCACGCGGGGCGGTTGGCGAGCTCATACCTGACCTCGTAGAGGCACTTCGTGATCACGTAGACGTCGAGCAGCAGCGCGAGGTCGTCGTCGTCGTCGGGGATCAGGTCGGTGTCGGCCATTCCCTCCCGATAGGCCGCGAGCAGTTCGTCCTGGGAGCGCTGCGTCCACCGGCGCCGCCACGTTTCGAGCGTCTCGACGTCGTTGCCGGTGACGCGCCCACGGTCGATCATCGTGTCGACGGCGACACGGCCCGCGTAGTCGAACGAGCGCAGCAGACCCGCGACGTCGGCGAGCGGCGACCGCTTGATCCGGCGCTGGCCGATCGGTTGACCGGGCTCGCCCTCGAAGTCGATGAAGACGATGTCGTGGCCGGCCCACAGGATCTGCCCGAGGTGGAGGTCGCCGTGGATTCGGATTCGGCTGGCACGGAGCCGATCGGTGGCCAGTCGGTCGAACCGGGTGATCAGCTCGTCCCCACGCTCGACGAGCACCTCCGCCAACTCGCCGGCGCGTGCGCCCAGATCGCCCGAACGGAGGTGGCGGCGGAGTTCACGCTGCGTCGCCCTGACCGAGTTGCGCACGGTCTGCACGATCGACCGCTGCCATTGCAGGTTGAACGGGTCGGGTCGCATCGTCGACGGCGGGTTGCCGTCACGGCCGCTGCCGGCGAGCGCGTGATGGAGCTCGGCGGTCCGGCGCCCGACGAGCGCAGCGACGGCCGAGACCGCACCGTCGTCGCCGCCGCCCGAGCCGGCGGCGAAGAGGACGGCGTCGTCGATCCGGAGCGAGAGGTCGTCGAGCACACGGACCCAGAGATCGCTCTGGTGGTCGACCGCCTCGTGGACGACCATGACGGTCGCCGGCTGTGTCTCGTCGGGCAGGTCGACGTCGAGTGTCGCGAGCACAGCGGGCGC
>CAXBAZ010000746.1:0-2485 GCA_963973395.1 uncultured Acidimicrobiaceae bacterium | reverse complement strand
GGTCGCGGCGGTAGCAGCCGCCGAGTCGTGCCAGCTTCCGGCCGAAATCGGTCGCCGACAGCGCCTCGGTGGCCCGCACGTTGTCGGAGACGAACGTCGCGCCTCGGCCCGGGAGTTCGCGTTTGCAGAGGAACGCGATCATCCTCGTGCTCGTGCCGACGTATGCCATCTCGTGGTGGTAGTGCAGCCACGCGGACAGCGGTGCGCCGATCTCGTACACGTTCGGCTCGAGCGCGCCACGGGGGTTCGCTCCGCCCTCGTACGGCATCTCCGCATCGACGACGAGTTTGGCGAACGCTCGCATGTCGGCGTGTTCGGTGAGCCCGGTGTTCACGAGGTGGACGAGCCCGACGTCGCGGAACGTCTCGCGCATCCGCAGGGCCAGCGGTCCGTTCGGGTCGAGGTCGGCGGCGTCCATGGCGAAGGCGGTCCGATCGACCTGGTACGAGGCCGGGTCGAGCGCCGGGGCGCCGTTCCACCACCGGGGTTCGATGATGTCCGGGGACCCGGCCGCGGGCGTCCGGGTCAGGGTGTCACTCATGTGGGCTCCGATGGTCGAACGACGGCGATTCGGATCAGCCTAACTCGAACCCCGACGAATCTGACCAGTTTGGTCGGGATTGGATTCGACTGGATTCTGGCTGCGGGAGGGTCGTCCTTCGATCCGGAAGTGTTCCGCGATCAACACGCCGAGCAACAACACGTTGGTGACCACGAGCAGCGCGAGGCCGGAGATCGTGCCCGCCAGGGCAGCCGGGACGAGCAGCAGCACCAGGCTGGCCACACGTTCCCTGGCGATCACGCGGAACGCGCGCCACACCGACAGTGCGACGCCACCGAAGTAGAGCACCAGCCCTGCGTAGAGCATCCACCTGAACGCGACGCCGAGCGACTCGCTCGGGTGCAGGGTGATCTCTTCCAGGGCGGCGGCGATCAGCACGATGCCGGCGATGATCGGCAGATGGCCGTAGGTGTAGACGTCGCGTGCGTACATGCCGCGATCCTGGGGGTCCTCGTGACCCTCGTGGCGGTGTTCGAGTGCCGGGTTGATGCGGTCGAAGTAGGCCCACCAGAGCAGACATGCGAACGCCCCCGATGCGATCAGCGCGGTGAGCGCGGAACCGGGAATGCCCTCGCCTTCCTCCAACGCCTCGACGACCGGCAGCCCGATCGCCACGATGACCTCGCCGAGCGCGACGATCAGGATCAGACCGTGTCGCTCGGCGAAGTGTCGTGGCCGCACGAGCCACTCGCTGTCGCCGGCCCGGATCGTGCCGTACACCACGATCAGGATCGCGAGGACCCAGGCGACCTTGCGGACGTCGCGCTCGAAGAACGCGCCGCCGATCAGCACGACGACCGCGAGGATGTTCGGGATCGAGTAGCGCACGATCGACGAGGGACACCGCCGAACTCGAACCCAGCCCGGCGATCATCGTCACCAGACCGAGGGAGAGGATCACGCCGAGCGAGATCGCGAAGGGCAACCCGCCGTCGTCGAACGCCGTCGTCACCGACGCCGCCATCGGCACGGTCGCCACGGTGCCGACGAGGAATGCGACGCGGACCTTGCGGTTGTTGCCCGCCACCGCGTTGGCCGACCAGGTGAACTGGGTCCATGGCAACCAGATCAACGTGAAGAGGAGCGCGAACTCGCCGACGCCGCTCCAGGTCGGCTCGTGCACGAGGAGGTACACCAGTCGCGAAAACGCGAAGACGAATGCGAGATCGAAGAAGAGTTCGACCGGGTCGGCCGTGAAGTCTTCTTCGGGTGCTGGGACATCGACGCCGCGCATGGCCCGGAACCGTACTGCGGTGAGCAATCATGTTTCGGGCTGTGTAGCTTCTAGGGGAATGTCGGCCGCCGCGGTGGTGGTCGGCGAATACAGAAAGCAGTGAGCAATGGCCATCGGCACAGTGAAGTTCTTCAACGATCAGAAGGGCTTCGGTTTCATCAGCCGCGACGACGGTGACGACGTGTTCGTGCACTTCAGCAACATCGAAGGCACCGGACGACGCACCCTCCTCGACGGTCAGCAGGTCGAGTTCGAGATCGCAGCCGGCCGCAAGGGTCCGGAAGCGGTCGGCGTCAAGGTCGTCTGATCCACGACGACGGTCGACCCCTGTTGACCTCGGGCGCTGAGTTCTAGCGCTCGAACGGCGTGACGTCGGTGGCGTACTGCTCCCGAAAGAGCGTCAACACTTCAAGTGGTTCGGCGTGGCGGCCGGTCTCGTGCTTCGAGTACAGAGTCCGGCCGTCCACGACGACATCGAACACACCTTTCGAGCCGGTGACCATCGTCAGCTCGGCGATGACGTGCTGGTAGTCGTGCAAGAGATCTCGTGCAGCGCCCACGGCGCGCTCCGAATAGTCTCAAGGAACGCAGTAGGTGATGGTGATTCGGTGGTCGGCCATGACCCGACCGTACCCCGCCCCTCCCCGAACCAACCGAACGGAGCGAACCGGGTTCGCTCCGTTCAGCCA
>CAXBAZ010000745.1:0-2486 GCA_963973395.1 uncultured Acidimicrobiaceae bacterium | reverse complement strand
GTGGGGTCGTCCGATCCTGCCGTTCGAGATGTACAGCGTGCTGGCTCACAAGGTGGGTGCCCGGCTCCCGGTCCGCGGACCCGCGGTCGGGCTGTTCATCGACCTCGAGGTACGCGCGGTCGACGGCCCGCTGTTCGTCGGCGAGGAGTATCGCCTCGAGCACGAGGTGTTGGCGGTCGGGCAGAGCCGCCGCGTCGAGTCGCACTGGGTCGAGACCCGCATCGTCTCGGCGTCGACCGGACGGCACGCCGCCACCGTGCTGTTGCACTCGGGTGTGTTCAAGGCGTCGTTCGCCGGGTACCCGGCCGACCGGCTCTGAACCCGACCCGGCGCTCCGTCAGGCCGTACGGTTGACGGGATGGGCACGACGGACGGCACGACGACGGACGGCACGACGACGGACGGCACGGCGACCGACGGCACTCCGGTCCGCATCGGTGACGAGTTCGACGGCCGCCGGATCGTCGACGATCTCAACCGGCTGCTCCGGCTCCGCACCACACCGATCGGCATGAAGCGGTTCGCCACGGTCGCCGAGATGGACGCGGTGCCGAAGATCCGGCGACCCTCGGCGATCCACACCACCGACCAGATCGTCGGCCAGGCCGCGCGCAATGGTTGGACGGTCGGGATCACGAGGGCCGATCTCGTCGGCGACCAGTGCGCCGCCGTGATCGGTCTGCACCCGCGCGACGAAGAGTGGCTCGAGGGTCGCCGCTACTCGGGCGTGTGGTACTCGACCCCCGACGACGCCGCCGCGCACCAGGCGGCCATGGATCTGCCGTCGTTCGGCGACCACGAGGCGCTGGCCGTGTCACCGTTGGCGAGCGGCCGCCTCGACCCGCCCGACATCTGCCTGATCTACGCCACTCCAGCGCAGATGATCCTGTTCATCAACGGTCTGCAATGGACCGGCTACCGCAAGCTCGAGTGGGGGTGCGTCGGGGAGTCGTCGTGCGCGGATTCGTGGGGTCGGGCACTGGCGACGGGCGAGCCCAGTCTGTCGATCCCGTGCTTCGCGGAGCGACGCTACGGCGGCGTCATGGAAGACGAACTGCTGATGGCGATCCCGCCGTCATTCCTGCCGAAGGTGATCGACGGCCTCGATGCGCTCGCGCGCAACGGCCTGCGGTACCCGATCCCGCCCTACGGCGTGAACGCGGACGCCCGCGCCGGGCTCGGCGTGAGCTACGGCGACTGAGTCGCTCTGTCGCAATGCTGATCAAGAACGTCGTGTTGGATCGGATCGTGGCAGGCGAGATCGACACGCTGTTCCGCCGCCAGAAGCGGCCGACGGTCAAGAGCGGTGGAACGCTGCGGACGCAGGCCGGGATGCTGGAGATCGTGCGGGTCGATCGGATCGAGCTGTCCGACGTGACCGCCCGCGAAGCGCAACGTGCGGGGTTCGACTCGGTGACCGAGGCGATCGACGAACTCACCCAGAAGCCCGACGGCGACTTCTACCGGGTGCGCGTGCGGGTGGGCGGGGTCGACCCGCGGGTCGAGCTCAGAGAGCGCTCCGAACTGACGATCGACGAACTCGACGAGGTGCGCACACGCCTCGTCCGGCTCGACACCCGCAGTCCCCGGGGTGCCTGGACGCAACGGTTCCTGACGATGCTCGCGGAGCAGCCGCACACGCGCGCCCCCGACCTGGCTGCGTCGATCGGGTGGGAGACCAAGCCGTTCAAGGACAACGTCCGCAAGTTGAAAGAGCTCGGCCTGACGATCAGCCACAGTCCCGGGTACGAGTTGTCGCCGCGCGGCCACACGGTGCTCGCCGACCTCCGGCGTCGGACGGGCGACCCCTGATGCCGAGTCGGTAGGGTCGGCGCCATGTGGGCGATCCAGATCGATGCAGCCGGTGGACCCGAGGTCATGCAGTGGCGCGAGCTGACCGACCCCGAACCGGGCGCCGGGCAGATCATCGTCGACGTGGCCGCCGCTGGGTTGAACTACATCGACACCTACCAGCGCTCGGGGCTCTACGACGTGCCGATGCCGTACGTGCTCGGGTTGGAGGGAGCCGGTGTGGTCGCTGCGACCGGCGACGGGGTGACCGAGTGGTCGGTCGGCGATCGGGTGGCGTGGCCGGGGAGTCCGGGTTCGTACGCGACGCGGGTCGCGCTCCCGGCCGATCGGGTGGTGGCCGTGCCCGAATCCGTCGAACTCGAGACCGCGGCGGCGATCCCGCTCCAGGGGATGACCGCCCACTACCTCGTCACCGACACGTACCCGCTCGGTGCAGGAAGTCGATGTCTGGTCCATGCCGGGGCGGGCGGGGTCGGTCTGCTGCTGATCCAGATGGCCAAACTGCTCGGCGCCGAGGTCTTCACCACCGTCGGGACGTCCGAGAAGGCCGAGCTGGCGAGTGCTGCCGAGCGTATCTTCTCGGGCAACTTCATTGGCGAGGTCGACGTCAAGAAACGGGCACAGGCCTGGGTTCCGACAATCATGCGTTTCGCCGGTTCTGAAGAAGTCGAACC
>CAXBAZ010000744.1:0-2487 GCA_963973395.1 uncultured Acidimicrobiaceae bacterium | reverse complement strand
CACCGAGTCGTGGCTGTCGGCAGCCTCGTTCCAGGAGACCACACGGGTGCTCACCGAGGCCGCGATCGACGGCAAGTCGGACCACCTGATCGGCCTCAAGGAGAACATCATCATCGGCAAGCTGATCCCGGCCGGTACGGGCATGATGAAGTACCGCGAGTTCGGCATCGAGGCTCCCGAGTACGAGCCGATGACGTACTACTCCAGCGATGTCGAAGACGAGGACCCGGCCGCGTTCCTCGCGAACCTGCACGGTTCGTACGAGGGGCAGCCCGCCACCACCTGATCCGCGTCCGACCGCACGGATCCGACGAACGAACGGCCCGGAGCTTCGGCTCCGGGCCGTTTGCGCGCCCCGGAGTGTCAAGCAACGTGGTCGCGACGGTCAAGAGACACTCAAGCGCGCCACGGACGGTACCGATAACGGGTGACAACACACTCGATATATCGACCGCCGATGACCGACCTGATTCCAACCGTCACGTCCGTGTCCCGCCAGGGAGCACGTCCTCAACGCGTCGTGATCAACCGCGCCCCCGAACCGTCCGAGGTGCAGCGGCGGCTGGAACGGGAACGCAACCAGCTCAGGGTCGGCGTCGTCGATCCTGCCGAGTTCGCGATCGAGTTGGCCGCCGAGTTCGATCGGCGCAGCCGCGGCGGTCGGAACTGCATGGTCGGCACGATCTCGATCTTCGAGATGCCCGGGCTGCTGCACGCCCACGGTCCGGCCTACGTCTTCGATCGGGTCTCCGACGTGACCGCGCTGCTGCACGAGGTGCTGACGCCGATGGACATCGTCACGGTGTCCGAGAGTGGCGAGATCCTGATCATGGCGCGCGAGTCGAGACTCCCCGCGGCGATCAACCGGGTCGAGCGGGTGTGCAAGGCGATCGCCGGACGCCGATTCGACACCGGCGGCGAGGGAGTGCTCCTCACGCCGTCGGCCGGCGTCGCGACACTCGACGACGGCACCGACCCCGCCGACGTGGTGCGTCGCGCCGTCGACGCTCGTGAGCTGGCCGCCGGCCACCTCGACCTCCGCGTGCACCGATGGGAACCGGCGATGTCGGCCGACACCGCCCCGGCGGAACGTCAGGCCTTCGACCGCTTCCACTGGCAGGACATCAAGGAGCGGCTCAGAGCGCCGGTCCAGATCCTGTCGACCTACGTGCTGGGCCTGGTCATCCCGTTCTGCTTCTACTGGGCGATGGCGAACGTCGTCGGGTTCGACATCACGTACTGGATGTACCTGTCGGTCGTGGCGACCCTCGTGCTGACCGGCGTCATGATCCTGGTCGAGGCCCAGTGCGCGGTGCGTCAGAAGGAGCCACCGGAGGTCGACTCGTACCCTGAGGCGACGGCGATCATCTGCGCCTATCTGCCCAACGAGGCGGCGACGATCATGGGCACGCTGGACGCCTTCCTGAACATGGGCTATCCGGGCGGACTGCAGATCATCCTCGCGTACAACACACCGAACTCGATGCCGGTCGAACGTGACCTGGCGCGGCTGGCGGAGGTTCATCCGAACCTCGACGTCGTCCGGGTGGAGGGCAGCACCTCGAAGGCGCAGAACGTCAACGCCGTACTGGCGATGGCGCGGGGCGCGTTCACGGGCATGTTCGATGCCGACCACGAACCGCGTCCCGGCAGCTTCGAGCGCTCGTGGCGCTGGCTGGCCAACGGCTACGACGTGGTGCAGGGCCACTGCATGACACGCAACGGTGACGAGACACGACTCGCACGCATGATCGCCGTCGAGTTCGAGTCGATCTACGCCGTCGCACATCCCGGCCGCGCCAAGCTGCACCGCTTCGGCGTGTTCGGCGGTTCCAACGGCTACTGGCGGACCGAACTCCTGCACGAGACGCGCATGCGGGGATCGATGCTGACCGAGGACATCGACTCGTCGATGCGGACGGTCGAACGTGGCCTCAAGATCCGCTCCGACCGGGACGTCGTCTCACGGGAACTGGCCACCACGACGTTCCAGCAGGTGTGGAACCAGCGACTGCGCTGGGCCCAGGGCTGGTTCCAGGTGACGATGATGCACACGCTGCGGGTCTGGAAGTCGCCGGGCCTGACCTTCCGTCAGAGGTTCGGGGCGACGTACCTGCTCGCCTATCGCGAGGTGTACCCGTGGCTCTCGCTGCAGATCTTCCCGCTCGTCGGGTACTGGCTGTCGCGGGGCGACACCCTGAGCTACGGGTGGCCGATCTTCTTCTGCACGACGCTGTTCGTGCTCCACATCGGCCCCGTCCAGACCTGGTACGCCTACCGCCTGGCCGATGCCGAGATCAAGCAGCACAAGAGCTGGTTCTGGGCGTACCTGGCGTTCTCGACGCTGTTCTACACCGAGTACAAGAACACGATCGCCCGCGTGGCGCACATCAAGGAGTTCGTCGGCGAGCGGGCCTGGAAGGTGACACCGCGCGGCGACGCCCCGGTCGAGTTCGAAGACGACGAGGCCGACGACGACCACGAGGC
>CAXBAZ010000743.1:0-2495 GCA_963973395.1 uncultured Acidimicrobiaceae bacterium | reverse complement strand
GCCGGCCGAGCTGCTCGGCGAGCGGCAGGAACGGACGGATCGTCTCGTTCGCCTCGGCGGCGTCGACGTTGACCGCCCACGGGACGAAGTCGCCCGCGAGCGCCAGCTTGACCATGTCGGCGATCGCGTCGCCGGCCTTGTCCTGCGCCTCTCGCGTCGAGGCACCGAGGTGCGGCGTGACCACGACCGACGGAAGTTCGAACAGCGGTGACTCGGTGGTCGGTTCGGAATCGAACACGTCGAGCGCGGCACCGGCGATCACCCCGTCGCGGATGCACTCGGCCAGGTCGGACTCGACGACGATGCCGCCACGGGCCACGTTGACGACACGCAGGCTCGGCTTGGCCTTCATCAGCAGGTCGCGGTCGATGAGGCCTGCCGTCTCCTTCGTCTTCGGAAGATGTACCGTCAGGAAGTCGGACTCGGCCACCAACTGGTCGAGCGGCATCAGTTCGACACCGAGCTGCCGTGCCCGGTCGGCCGACACGAACGGGTCGTAGGCGACGAGTCGCATCTGGAACGCCTTGGCCCGGTCCGCGACCAGCTTGCCGATCCGGCCGAGACCGACGATGCCGAGCGTCTTGTCGGCGAGTTCGACGCCCTCCCACTTGCTGCGCTCCCACCGTCCCGCGACGAGCGCGGCGTGGGCCTGGGGAACGTTGCGGGCCTGCGCCATCAGCAGCGCCATCGTGTGCTCGGCCGCCGAGATGATGTTCGACTGCGGCGCGTTGACGACCATCACGCCGCGGGCCGTCGCCGCCCCGACGTCGACGTTGTCGAGCCCGATGCCGGCCCGGCCCACCACGACGAGATCGGTGGCAGCCGCCAGCAGGTCGGCGTCGACCTGGGTCGCCGAGCGGATCACCAGCGCGTGGGCGCCGACGATCGCCGCACGCAGCTCGTCGGGCGACAGATCGAGCCGCACGTCGACGTCGTGACCGACCTCGCGGAGTCGATCGAGACCGCCGTCGGCGATCGCTTCGGTGACGAGAACTCGTGCCATGGGCTATTGCTTATCGCTGCCATCGCCGTGAACCCAAACGGTTTGACGAGTCGTCAACGGTCGTTGGTCACCGAGTCACAGCGGGCCGCACTCCGGTGAGGACGGCCCGCGCCGCGCTGACCGGATACGGTCCGGGGCATGGGTGAGGGAGATCTCGACATCCGGACGCTCGAGACCGCCGGCGACATGGCCGCGATCGGGACCGTCTTCCAGCAGGTCTGGGGCACCGCGACGCCGATCGTGACCGTCGAGCTGCTGATGGCGATCTCGCACGCCGGCGGCTATGTCGCCGGGGCGTTCGAATCCGGCAATGCCGTCGGTGCCTCGTTCGGGTTCCTGGCCGATCACCGGGGCGAGCGGGCACTGCACAGCCACGTGACCGGCATCCTGCCCGGCGTGCAGCACGGCGGCGTGGGCCGGGCACTGAAGACGCACCAGCGTGCGTGGGCGGCCGACCGTGGGATCGGCTGGATCGTGTGGACGTTCGATCCACTCGTCCGCCGCAACGCGTGGTTCAACGTGGAGGTGATCGGGGCCCACGTCACCGAGTACCTCACGAACTTCTACGGCACGATGTCCGACTCGATCAATGCGGACGACGAGTCCGATCGTCTCGTCGTGGCGTGGCCGACATCCGACGACATCGTGCGGCCGTCGGCGGCGTCCGGGTCGGTGACCACCCGTGTCGCCACCCCGGACGACATCGTCGTGCTGCGACGGACCGACCCGACCGCGGCCGCTGCCTGGCGGGTCCGTCTCCGCGAAGAACTCGCGCCGTTGCTGGCCGCGGGCGGCATCGTCACCGGATTCACCCGAGACGGCGACTACGTCGTGGAGCACCCGCCCCGATGATGGAGCTGCGCCAACTCGAACTCCGGCGGATCGCCCTCGACCTCGTCACCCCCTTCCGAACCAGCTTCGGCACCGAGCAGCGGCGGGACATCCTGCTGCTGCACGTCACCACCGACCAGGGCGACGGATGGGGCGAGTGTGTGGCGATGGCCGAGCCCGCGTACTCGGCCGAGTTCGTCGACGCCGCCGTACTGGTCATCCGCGACCACTTCTGGCCCACCCTGACCGCCGGCGGGCCGCTCACCGCCGAGGGCGTCACGGGCCGGCTCGCCCGGTACAGCGGGCACCCGATGTCGAAGGCCGCCCTCGAAGCCGCCGTCCTCGACGCCCAGCTGCGGGCGGCCGGCACCGGCCTGCACACCTACTTCGGCGGCTCGCGTGACCGTATCCCGAGCGGCGTCAGCGTCGGCATCTTCGACTCGCTCGACGAACTCCTCGCCCAGGTACAGGGCTACGTCGACGACGGCTACGCCCGGATCAAGCTGAAGATCGAGCCCGGCTGGGACATCGAACCCGTTCGTCTCGTGCGCGAGCTGATCGGCCCCGAGATGGGTCTCCAGGTCGACGCCAACACCGCCTACGACCGGACCGACGGCGACCACCTGGCCCGCCTCGACGAATACGACCTCCTGCTGATCGA
>CAXBAZ010000742.1:0-2496 GCA_963973395.1 uncultured Acidimicrobiaceae bacterium | reverse complement strand
TCGCAGCTGGGCCGCCTTCTCGGAACAGGCGCCGTGGGTGCTCGACCGGACGACGATCCGCTGGATGGCGCCGGTCGACCGGCTGCGCCGGCAGGCCCGCAGCGACGTGCCCCGCCTCACCGCTGCCTCGCGACGTCCACCGGCCCGTCGGGTCGTCGTGGTCGTCGCCCGCCTCGCCCGGGCGATCCTGCCCTGGTTGTGGCGGAAACGGAGAGGGCGGTACACCGGCCCCGAGCACAGCCGCTCCGACCTGTCGAAGCGGCTGCGACTCGCCGCCGAGACGCTCGGCCCGAGCTACATCAAGCTCGGGCAGATCATCTCCTCGGGCGAGGGCCTGTTCCCGGCCGAACTCGTCGAGGAATTCAAGAGGTGCCGCGATCAGGTGCCCGCCGAGCCGTTCGACGTCGTCCGGCTCACCGTCGAACAGGATCTGGGCTGTCGACTCCATGACGTGTTCGAGTACTTCGACACCCAACCGCTCGCCGCCGCCTCGATCGCGCAGGTGCACGCCGCCCGGCTCCGCACGGGCGAAGATGTCGTGGTCAAGGTGCAGCGCCCGTCGGTCGGGCGACTGGTGCACAACGACCTCCGTGCGATGGCCTGGATCGCACCACACCTCGTCGGACGGATCCCGGTGGCTGCCCTCGCCAACCCGCCGGCGCTGGTCGAACTCTTCGCGGAGACGATCGTCGAAGAACTGGATTTCCGGCTCGAGGCCGCCAACATGCTCGATGTCGGCACCGTGATCCACGACCTCGGCCAGGACGGCTACATCGTCCCTCGACCCCACCCCGAACTCGTGACGAAGCGGGTCCTGGTGATGGAACGCCTCGCGGGCTTCAAGTTCGACGACGTCGTCGGGATGCAGGACGCCGGCATCGACACCGAAGCCGTGATCCGCACGGGGATGATCGCGTTCATGGAGGGGGCGATGATCCACGGGGTCTTCCACGGCGACCTCCACGGGGGCAATCTGTTCGTCCTCCCGGACGGTCGTACCGCGCTGCTCGACTTCGGCATCGTCGCCCGTCTCTCGCAGGAGCGGCGGTTGGCGTTCCTGCGCCTGATGCTCGGTGCGACCACCAACGACGTCAGGGGCCAGATGGCGGCGCTGCGCGACCTCGGGGCCCTGCCGAGCGACACCGATCTCGACGCGGTGATCGTCGACCTCGGCCTCGACCGGCCGCCGCTCGACCCGACCACGCTGACGGGCGAGGAGATGGTGCACGAGATCCAGCGCGTCGTGAAGGCGCTACTCGGGTACGGCGCCCGTCTACCCAAGGAACTGATGCTCTACGTGAAGAACATGGTCTTCCTCGACGGGGCGATCGCGCGGCTCGCCCCCGACCTCGACCTGCTGGCCGAGGTCACCAACATCTCCATGATGTTCGCCCAGCGCCACGGGCAACGGATCGCCACCGAACTGGGCCTGGCGTCGACCGAGTTCGCCTTCGACTTCGACGGCGTCAAGGCCGGGTTCGGACTCGAGTCCGATGTCGACAGCCTCACGTACCGCGAGCTGCAGGCGCGGCGCGAGTTGATCCAGAAACGTATGCGCAGCCACGTCGACCAGCGCCGCTGATCGCGAGTTGTGCCAGGAGCGTGAGCCGACAGGCGAACTGCGACCGATCGTCACGGGGCAGCTCAGCGGAATGAAAAGGAGCGCAGCGACCTCTCCGCTGAGCGCCCAGGCACAAGTCGCAATCGGTAGGGTCGCTCCCCGTGCGTCTCGTGATTGCCCGCTGCTCCGTCGACTACGCCGGGCGGCTGGCGGCCCACCTCCCCGAAGCCAACCGGCTGATCATGGTCAAGGCCGACGGTTGTGTGGCGATCCACGCCGACGGCGGCGCGTACAAGCCGCTCAACTGGATGAACGCACCGAACGTCATCACCGAGGTGCGTGACGACGGCGGGCACCGGTGGGTGGTGACCAACCACAAGCACGAGACACTGACGATCACCCTGCACGAGGTGATCGCCGACTCGGCGCACGAGCTCGGCGACGACCCCGGTCTGCAGAAGGACGGCGTCGAAGCGCATCTGCAGGAACTGCTCGCGGCCGCGCCGCAGGCGATCGAGGACGGCCTCACCCTCGTGCGCCGCGAGTACCCGACCGCGATCGGCCCCATCGACCTCGTCTGCCGCGACACCCACGACACGGTGGTCGCGGTCGAGGTCAAGCGGCGCGGCGAGATCGACGGCGTCGAGCAGCTCGCCCGCTACATCGAACGCCTCCGACTCGACTCGTCGCTCGGCGAAGTTCGCGGTGTGTTCGTCGCCCAGTCGATCAAGCCCCAGGCGAAGGTGCTCGCCGAGAGCCGCGGTTTCACCTGGGTGGAGGTCGACTACGACCAGCTGCGAGGTATGGCGCCCGACGAGCTCCGCCTGTTCTGACACATCGCGCCCCGCGTCCCACGGTTGTCGGCGGGTCGATACCGTGGGGGCGGTGAGATCGTCCCACCAACCCGTCTTCGGCGGCCGGCGCTGCGCCGCCAT
>CAXBAZ010000741.1:0-2499 GCA_963973395.1 uncultured Acidimicrobiaceae bacterium | reverse complement strand
ACCAGGACCTCTGTACCGGTGACGGCCTCTGCGTCGACCACTGCCACGATGTCTTCACGCTGCTCGAGGACGGCATCGCCTACGTCGTCGAGGACCATCAGGTCCTCAACGACCCTGGTAGCTCGGGCAGCCTGGCGCAGGTCAAGCCCCGCAACGTGCCCGACGTGATCAGAGCCGCCGAGGTGTGCCCGGGCGAGTGCATCTTCATCGAGATCGACGCCCCGCGCGACGCCGAGCTCGACGTCACCGTCGACGGACGGATCGCCGCCCGTGTCGAGATCCGTGGCGATCTCGACGACGAAGCCGCCGCCTGAGCCGCTGAAATCCCCGCACCACCAGGCTCGCGGTGGTGTTGCGAAATGCCTGGGAACGGGGGGTTTTCCGGGGTTTTGGGGGTCCACGGGGGCGAAGCGGGCCGTTGCGTGGTTTTCGGGGGTCCACGGGGGCGAAGCCCCCGTGCGTATTGTTACTATGGCGGTAGTGGAAATACCCCGACCCCTACACGGTCGGCCCTCACGCCGCCGACCCAGACATTGGAGTCCATGATGACCTCGTTCGATCTCGACCTCAGCAAGTACGAACTCGGCTGGAACGACGAAGGCGTCGAGTACGCCTTCGAGCCCGAGAAGGGCATCAACCCGGGCGTGGTCGAGCAGATCTCGTGGTGGAAGGGCGAACCGCGCTGGATGACCGACATGCGGTTGCGCAGTCTCCGTCTGTTCGAGCGCAAGCCGATGGCCGAGTGGTTCGCGGTCAACATGCCCGACATCGACTTCCAGGACATCTACTACTACCTGCGCCCCAAGGGTGACCAGGTCAGCGAGTGGGACGAACTGCCCGAAGAGATGATGCGCACCTACGAGAAGCTCGGCATCCCCGAAGCCGAGCGGCAGTACCTCTCCGGCGTGACCGCCCAGTACGAGTCCGAGGTCGTCTACCACAAGAACCGTGAAGACCTCGAGGCCCAGGGGATCCTCTTCTGCGACATGGACACGGCGCTACGCGAGTACCCGCACCTGGTCAAGGAGTACTTCGGCACCGTCATCCCGCCGGGCGACAACAAGTTCGCGGCGCTGAACACCTCGGTCTGGTCGGGTGGCTCGTTCATCTACGTGCCGCCGGGTGTCGAGGTCGAGATGCCGCTCCAGGCCTACTTCCGGATCAACTCCGAGAGCGCCGGCCAGTTCGAGCGCACGCTGATCATCGCCGACGAGGGCTCCCAGGTCCACTACATCGAGGGCTGTTCCGCCCCGGTGTACACGAAGGACTCGCTGCACTCGGCCGTCGTCGAGATCGTCGTCAAGCCCAAGGCCCGGGTGACGTACACGACGATCCAGAACTGGTCGCCGAACGTGTACAACCTGGTCACCAAGCGGGCCCGGGTCGAGGCGCACGGCCACATGGAGTGGATCGACGGCAACATCGGTTCGAAGCTCACCATGAAGTACCCGGCGGTCTACCTGGTCGGCGAAGGCGCCACCGGTGAGGTGCTCTCCGTCGCCTACGCCGGCGAGGGTCAGCACCAGGACGCCGGCGCCAAGATGGTGCACGCGGCGCCGAACACCACGTCGAAGATCGTGTCGAAGTCGATCAGCAAGGACGGCGGCATCACCACCTACCGCGGTCTGGTCCGCGTCGACGAGGGTGCCACCGGTGCCAAGAGCCACGTCGAGTGCGACGCACTCATCCTCGACGAGGACTCGGTCTCCAAGACCTTGCCGTACATGGAGATCGGCGAACGCGACGCGCAGATCGGCCACGAGGCCACGGTCTCGAAGATCGCCGACGAGCAGATCTTCTACCTCACGAGCCGTGGACTGTCGGAAGAGCAGGCGATGGGCATGGTCGTCAACGGCTTCATCGAGCCGATCACGAAGACGTTGCCGATGGAGTACGCCGTCGAGTGGAGTCGACTGATCGAGCTGCAGATGGAAGGCTCCGTCGGCTGACGCCGACCACGTGCGGGTCACATCGACCCGCCACCACCAACTCGCGGGCGCGACCGATAATTGGAAGATGTCCGTGAACAGTGAACTGAGATGGTCGACGACCGTCACGACGACGGCGATGACGGCACTGCTCGCGCTCGTCGCCACCACCCTGGCGGTGATGTCGTCGGTTGCCTCCGTCGACGCGGTGACCACCCCGGCGTCGGTGTTCGAGCCGGTCACACCGTGCCGGGTGCTCGACACCCGCAGCGAGCGAGAACGCCTGACTGCCGGCGACACCGTCGAGATCGACGTCGCCGGCCGCTGTGGCGTTCCCGACGATGCCACCGCGGTCGCGGTCACGATCACCGTCGTGCAACCGGATGCCCAGGGATTCGTCGTCGGCTACCCGACCGGCACCAGCAGGCCGAACGCGTCGAGTGTGAACTACCAGCCGGGCGAGGTCATCGCGAACCTCCAGCTCCTCCAGCTCGGATCCGGATCGATCTCCGTCTACTCGCTGGCGGCGACCGACCTCGTCGTCGATGTCGGCGGCGCGTTCGTGACGGCG
>CAXBAZ010000740.1:0-2502 GCA_963973395.1 uncultured Acidimicrobiaceae bacterium | reverse complement strand
CGGCGCTGTTCGCCCGCCGCGACATCGACGCATGACGAACCGAAGTCGCAACCGTGACCAGGAACCATGATGTCTCCTCCGTTCGCTGCCCGGCCGGATCGTGAGCCATCCCCGGGACGTACGACGTGGCGGATCGTCGCCGCTCAGGCGGTCGCGTCGTCCAACGCTCGGCGCGGTTGGCAGATCGAGATCGCGGCGGGAAGGCAGCGGATCTCGAATCGGTCGGTTCGTTCACGATCACCACCGTCGACCTGCCACAGCACCGTACGGTCGAACTCGACGACCATCGTCTCGGCGGTCGTCGTGCGGGCGAGCGGGGACTCGTGGATCCGGTGGGCGACGACCGCGCCCACCAGCCGCGCCCACTCCCACGACGAATTCGCCTCGACGACACCCACGTCGAGTCGGCCGTCGGTCGGCGAGGCGTCGGGGAAGGCCGTGATACCGCCGAGCAGCCCACCCACGTTGCCGGCGATGACACATGGCGTCGGTCCACTGAACCATCGTTCGCCGTCGACCGTGATCTGGGCCTCCGCCGGACTCGCATGCCGATTGCGGACGCCCGCCCACAGGTACCCGAGTCGGCCGAACCGATCCTTCAGACCGCTGTCGTCGGCGTCGCGGATGAGGAGCGCATCGAATCCGGTTCCGGCCCGCTCCAGGAAGTGCTCCTCGTCGTTGACGAGTCCGACGTCGATCTGACGCACCTCACCGTGCAGGGCGATGTCGACGGCGGTGCGGAGATGTTCCGGGATGCCGAGGGTGGCCGCCAACACGTTGCCGGTGCCGGCCGGGAGCACGCCGATCGCCACATCCCGATGTCCCTGATGCCGGTACCCCTGATGGAGGATCGTGTCGGCGCAGCGGCGGACGGTACCGTCACCGCCCCAGACCAGGAGCCGGTCGACGCCGTGGTCCTCGACCAGGCTGCGAACCTTCGGTGGAGCGTGCTTGCTCTTGTCCACCTCGTACCAGGGTGGATCGGCGTGGCCGGCGTCGGCGAGTGCATTGCGCAGCGCCTCCAAGTCGGCGCCCCCGAGGCGCTTGCCGTGATTGACGACGACGCCGACGCGGAGCATCTCGTCGGCGGCCATGGCTGCCCTCTACCCGCAGCCCTGGGTCTCCAAACTCCGGGCGCGGCCTGCTACCGACGACATTTCGTGGCGTCGGGAGCGGCGACTACGGTCGAAGCGAAGTTGTTCGAGACCAGGCGGCAGGCCAGGCAGCAGGCGAGGCGGTGCAGACGATGCGGAGAGACCCCGGGGCGCTCATCCGGCGTGCAGCGACAGCGACGTTCCGGGCGACGGTCTTCGCGGCACCATGGGCGGCCGGGCTGGCCCTCGTCCAAGCCGTTGCGACCTGGGCGATCCTGCGCAACTTCGCCTTCGACGCGCGCAGCGCGGCCTCCAACTTCTCGCCGGTCAGCTTCTTCCAGCGTGACGTGTCGTGGTGGTCGTGGTTGCAGCAGGCCTCGAGCGACACGTTCGGCGAGTCCTTCGACCGGCTGGGCACATACGTGGTGACGACACTCGTCATCTTGACGTTCGCTGCGATCTGGATGCAGTCGTTGATGGCGGCCGCCGTCGTCGATCGTGGCTTCACCCGCCGTTGGCTCCCGAGGGTGATGGTTCGAGCCATCGGGCGGGCGCCGGCGCTCGCTGTCGCGTGGGCACCCGCCATGGTCGTCCTCGGCGGGCCTTGGTGGCTGTCGGCGAGGTTGGACCGGGCCGGCAACACCGCCGGTTCGGCGCTGGCGATGCTGCCGATCCTGCCGATCATGTACTTCGTCGTCCCACCGCTGCTGCTCGTGCCGGCCAAGGTCGTCACCTCGAACTCGTCGTTCCTGCGTTGGCCGGTCGACGGCATCGTGGAGTCGTGGCGGGCGGTGAGCGGGCAACGATTGCAGGCCTGGCTCGTCGTGATGATCGGCGGCGGCATCGTCATCGGACCGGTGATCGCCGTGTGCTGGCTCTTCGCGCTGGCGTCGATCCTGATGATTCCGATCGCGACCGGCGTCGTGATCGGTGGCACCGCGCTCGCATGCGGTGGGCTCGCAGCGGCCGGTGCGGCCGTGCACGACGAGTTCTGGTGACCACCTCGGCTGCTGCCGTTCCCGCGTGCGACCGAGGAATCCCTCGTCCACGCGCGTTCCGGCCGATCGTGAGCGCATCAACACAATCATTGCCCTGATACGGTGCGAGCATCGACGAGGGAGGCACATGACCGCAGCGCCGACACCGCGACTGGCGATCCACCTCGGCAACTTCGCCGAACCGCCGGGGGTCGACCTGTCCCGCTTGATGGCCAATGCCGAAGCGGCCGACCGCGCCGGGATCGACAAGCTGATCGTCTCCGACCACATCGTCCTGGGTGAGCGTCTCGACGAGTACGGACGACCCGAGATCGGTGGGATCGAGGGCGGCCGGCAGCCGACCGGCCCGGACGGCCACTGGCTCGAACCGCTGACACTCCTCGCGTACGTCGCCGGCCGGACGAGTCGGG
>CAXBAZ010000739.1:0-2502 GCA_963973395.1 uncultured Acidimicrobiaceae bacterium | reverse complement strand
ATGGGCAACATGTCCGTTCAGGTACCCCGGCTCAGCCGACGTCGATGACGACGCGGCCCTTGTACGTGCCGCACGACGGGCACACCACGTGCGGCAACTTGGCGTTGCCACAGCGGGGGCAGAGGCTGCGGGACGGAGCTTCGAGCTTCCAGGCCGCTGCGCGAGTGCTGCGGCTCTTCGACTTCGACTTCTTCTTCTTGGGAACAGCCACGGTGGGACTCCAGCTATCGAGAGATCAGAACGGGTTCGTACAGCGCACGAACGGGCTGCGCCAGACTATCGGCGCCACGGCGCAGAACGAACGTCGCTGCCGATCTCGGTCGTCGTCAGTCGTCGAGGTCCAGGTCGTCGAGGGCGGCCCATCGATCGTCGCGCACGCTGGTGTCGCACTCGCACGTCGACTCGTTGCGATCGGCCCCGCACACCGGGCAGATGCCGGCGCAGTCGTCACGACACAGCGGGCCGTCGGGCAGTTCGATCAACACGTACTCCCGGACCGCAGGTGCGAGATCGATCTGGTCGCCCTCGATCGGGAACGCCTCGTCGTGCGAGACGTCGTCCTGGTAGATCTCGTCGACGTCGACCACGGCCGTCCCCCGCACCTCGACGAGACACCTCCGACAAGCCGTCGACCACGGGATCGAGATGTCGCCGTGCACCACGATGCCGTCGATGCTCGACACGGCGTCGAGCCCGATCTCGACCGGGCCGGTGATGCGCGGATCGGCGACGCCCAGCGCGGACGCCTCGACCGCCTCGTCGATGCGGCGCGTCGAACTGGGTACCCGGAGCAGCTCGCGCGCATTGACGCGCAGCGCGTGCAAGGCATTGTCGGCCATGAGGGCGCTCAGCGATCCTGGTCGAAGAACCCCTTGGTGGGGTCGTTCTCGTCGAGTTCGTCCATGGCGAGCGCCTCGCTCGCGTTGCCGATCGACAGCTTCTGACGTCCGGCACCGACGGTCTTGCCGAGCTTGTCGAGCAGGATCTCGAAGCTGGCCAACCGCTGATCGAGGAAGTCCTCGGTCTCCAGCTTCAGGCGACGCGAGTCGGTCTCGGCGGTCTCGATGACCTGACGGGCACGCGACTCGGCCGCCCGCACGACCTCGGTCCGCTGGACCATCCGTTCAGCCTGCACCCGGGCGGCTTCGAGCATCTCGTTCGCTTCACGCCGGGTCTTGTTGACGAACTCCTGGCGTTCCTTCAGCATCCACCGTGCCTGACGGAGTTCGTCGGGCATGCTCGCGAGCGCCCGATCGAGCAGCTCGACGACCTCGTCGCGGTCGATGCGGGGCGACGACGAGAGCGGCATGGTGGGCGCGTTGGCGACGATGTCGATCGCGCGACGCAGCCAGGTCTCGGCGTCGCCGACGTAGCCGGTGCCCTGATTGGGGTCGGGATACTCGTCGTCGATCTCGTCGTACGACTCGGGCTCGTCGTAGTGGTCGTCGTAACGGTCGTCGTAGCTCATGATGTCTGCCTCGCTCGATCGGCGGGAGGGGCGAATCTATCGGCGAGCGCGTCGGCAACCGGTGCGGCCACGAGATGACGGACGTCTTCGCCGTGGGCCGCGATCTCGCGGATGAATCGGCTCGACACGAAACCGAACTCGGCTCGACACGGCAGGAAGACGGTGCGGATGCCGCTGACCGAATGGTTCATGTGCGCCATCTGCTGCTCGATGTCGAAGTCGTTCGGGTTCCGGAGGCCCTTGACGATGGCATCGGCGCCGACGTCGGCCGCGGCCTGCACCGCGAGGCCACCGAATGCTTGCACCCGCACCGTCGAGCGACCGGCGAGGCTGGCTTCGGCCAGCGCCACACGATCGTCGGGCGAGAACATGCCGGACGGCTTGTCGAAGTTGACCAGCACCCCGACGACGACGTCGCCGAACAGATCCACCGCCTGATCGACGACGTCGATGTGGCCGAGGTGGAGCGGATCGAAACTGCCGGGAATCAGCACCGTTGCCATGGGTGGGAACACGCTACTGCCGCGGCTCGACCGGCGCGCTGATGCCTGGGTCATCGGCCCGCTCGAGGAACGTCACCCAACTCCGGCCGTACCGCTTGGACCGCTGGACGACCCAGCCGGCGACCGGCTGCACCTCGCGTCCCGACTCGGCGACGACGAACGGTGCCGACAGACGGTCGAGCAGGTCGGTCCACTCGTCGAAGCCGTACGGCGGGTCGGCCAGCACCAGGTCGGCCCCGATCCCGCGGCCGAGCACCATCGCGTCGCCGGGCATCACACGGGCCCGATCGTTCAGGTCGAGCGCGTCGAGGTTCTCGCGCAGCGTCCGCAGGGCCGTCCGATCACGTTCGATGAACGTGCAGTGGGCGGCGCCGCGCGACAAGGCCTCGATGCCGAGCGCGCCGCTGCCGGCGTAGAGGTCGACGACGACGGCGTCGCGGACGAGGTCGAGACTGCCGAGTGCGTTGAACGTGGCCTCGCGGACCTTGTCGGTGGTGGGACGGGTCGACGGGCCCGGAGGCCCCTCGATCC
>CAXBAZ010000738.1:0-2503 GCA_963973395.1 uncultured Acidimicrobiaceae bacterium | reverse complement strand
TGTGGATCAACAACGCGATGACCACGGTGTTCGCCCCGATCGGTGAGATCTCCGCCCACGAGTTCCGGCGCGCGACGGAGGTCACCTATCTCGGTCAGGTGCACGGGACACTCGCGGCGTTGTCTCGCATGCGGCCACGTGATCGCGGGACAATCGTGTTCGTCGGATCAGCCTTGGCATATCGCGGCATCCCGCTCCAGTCGGCGTACTGTGCAGCCAAGTTCGCGGTACGTGGATTCTACGAGTCGCTGCGGACGGAGCTGCTCCGCGACGGCAGCGGCATCAGCACGACGATCGTCCATCTGCCTGCTGTGAACACGCCACAGTTCGGGTGGTGCAGGGCTCGCGTCGACCGCCATCCCATGCCCGTACCACCGATCTACCAGCCCGAGATCATCGCCCGTCGGATCGTCACGGCCGCCGAGGCGCCACCCCGCCAGCGGGTGGTGGGGAGTTGGAACTGGATTCTCGTCCAACTCGCCCAGCTCCTACCCGGCGTCGCCGACCACTACATGGCGGCCACCGGCGTCGACGGCCAGCTGACGAACGAGCCGATCGACCCCGATCGGCCCGACAACCTCGAATCACCGGTCGATCACAGCGTCGATTACGGCTCCCGCGGCAAGTTCGACAACCGTGCGCACGGTGTGTTCGCCCAGAGTTTCCTGCGTTCGTTGCCGAAGCAGGCCAGCGCGCTGACTCGGGCCGTCCGCGCACGCGTCGGCGAATCGTGGGACCGCCTGGGTGGCGGACGTTCGAGTCGAGAGCAGTCCGGAACCCAATCCATCGATTGACCCTTCGGTATCTCGAGACGCCGGTCCCAGCAGAGCCCGGATCGAAGCCACCGTCGGCGGTCCGCCCGTCAGGTCCAGCGGACGTACAACGGACCGAACGCCGCAGCCGTGACCCAGCCGTCATTGCGATGCGAGATGACGTCGGACAGCCCAGCCCAGGACCACCACATCCAGCCGACCCGAGACACGAGCACCCGCACGAACGCCGTCGCCGACTCGGCGATGCATGCGGACCTGCAGCGCACCGAACGCCACCTCGTGACCCAGCCGTTACCGCGATGCAAGCTCACGACGGCAACCCGACCGCGCGGGCCGGTCGGTGGCGGACAATCGAGCCGATCGAGGTGACGGATGCCCGGCGGAAGCAGCGCTGTCGTCGTGGCGCCCGTCAAGTCCTAGCGGACGTACAACGGACCGATCGCCGCAGCCGCGATCCAGCCGTCACCGCGATGCGAGATGACGTCGGCCAGCCCAGCCCTTCACGGTCACGTCCAGCCGACCCGAGACACGAGCACCCGCACGAACGCCGTCGCCGACTCGGCGATGCATGCAGACCTGCAGCACATGAACGCCACCTCGTGACCGCCGTGGCTCCGGCGGCCACGGTGGTCACCGGGGCTCAGCCGCGCGTGCCGGCATGCAGCGCATCGAACGCCGCCGCCGTGGCCCACCCGTAGCCGAGGTGGGGAATGATGTCGGCAGCCCAGCTCTTCACAGGCCAGTCGAGCGGATCCGAGACGCCGAGCGCCCGATACGGAATCACCGTGGCGGCCGTGGCGGCGCCTCCGGCTGCGAACGCAGCGAGCGGCCGTGGGAGCCCGCGCAGCGGACCGGGACGAAGCAGTCCGTACGCGATCCCGACACCGAAGCCGGTCGCGTAGCCGAGCAACGACCCGAAGGCCTGGCGCCGGTTCCTCGCCCGATCGCTGTCGTGCCCGTCCGACGACGCACTGACGCCGATGAGATCGGTGATCTTGTCGACGGTCCGGGCGGGCACACTGCTCGACGGCCGGGCTCGCACCGCCAGGTGATGACGTTGAGAACCGCGGTGCCCACAGCTCCCGCTGCGATGCCGTGCACGAGTCGCTGACCCACGGCCGGTTGCCGCCCGAATCTCGACGTCAGCCGGTCGGTCACCGTCGTCGTCACCGCCGTCACGGGCGTCGTGATCCGTTCGGTCGAAAGTGTCATGTCCGTGCTCCTCACCGGTTGATCATCTCCTGCAGCTTTCCCTTGAATCCCTGTTTGACGATGCGGGCAGAGTGCTCGTCACCCTGCATCACGGCCTTGGCCAGCGACATCGCCTGGTCGAGCTCGACGTGGGGTGGCAACGGTGGAACCTCCGGGTCGGTCAGCACATCGATCACGACGGGTCGTCTCGCCGCCACGGCACGGTCCCAGGCGTCGCCGAGCTGATCGGGGGTGTCGACCCGGATGCCTTCGAGTCCGACGAGCTCGGCGTACCGGGCATACGGAAAGTCCGGCAACGACTGTGTTCGCCCGACCTTCCGCGAATCGGTCATCGCGCGCAACTCCCATGTGACCTGGTTCAGGTCGTTGTTGTGCAGCACCAACACGACGAGGCGGGGGTCGGCCCAGTCCTCCCAATACTTGGCGATCGTGATCAGCTCGTTGATGCCGTTCATCTGCATCGCCCCGTCGCCCACGAGCGCGAACGCCGGCCGGTCGGGGTGCGCGAACTTGGCGCC
>CAXBAZ010000737.1:0-2506 GCA_963973395.1 uncultured Acidimicrobiaceae bacterium | reverse complement strand
GGCAACGGCATGCCCGTCGGCGCCTGCTGGGCCCGCACCGACGTCGCCGCCGTGTTCGAGCCGGGTGACCACGGCAGCACGTACAGCGGCACGGCGATCGCCACGGCGGCCGTGAGTGCGGTGATCGACGAGATGCGCCGGATCGATGCGCCGATGCTGGCGGCCACCAAAGGCGCTCGCCTCACCGACCTGCTGCTCGAGCTGCCACAGGTGGTCTCGGTCCGCGGGGCCGGCCTGATCCTCGGCGTGCAGCTCGTCGAGGGCATCGACGCACCGGCGGTGTACCGGCGATTGACCGATCTCGGCCTGATCTGCAATGCGGTCAACGGGTCGACGCTGCGCCTGCTGCCCCCACTCACCGTGCGTGACGACGAACTGGTCGAAGCCGTCGGGTTGATCCGTCGGGCCCTGCAGGAGGCTGCGGGATGAGCCGCTCGTTCCTCGACGTCACCGACTGCACGTCCGACGAGGTGCGGACCTTGCTCGACCTCGCCGAGCGCCCGGTGGAGGCGCTCGGTCGACCGCTCGCTGATCAGGGCGTGGCGATGATCTTCGAGAAGCCGTCGAACCGCACCCGGCACTCGACCGAGATGGCAGTGGTCCAACTGGGCGGTCATCCGGTGTACACCCGCGGCGAGGAGGTCGGCTTCGACACCCGTGAACCCGTCGAGGACATCGCCCGGGTGCTCGCCGGCTACCACGGTCTGATCGCGGCGCGGGTGTTCGCTCACGACGTGATCGAGCGGCTGGCGTCGGCATCGGGGGTGCCGGTCGTCAACCTGCTGAGCGATCGGTCACATCCGCTGCAGGCGGTCGCCGATGCGCTCACGATGCGCCGGCACCTCGGCGACCTCGCCGGCAGGACCATGGCCTACGTCGGCGATTACAACAACGTGGCCAGATCCCTCGGTGAGATCGCGGCCGTGCTCGGCATGCACATCCGCCTCGCCTGTCCGAACGGTTTCGACGCCGACGCCGCCGAGCTCGAGCGGCTGCTCCTGCTGGGCGCCGCCTCGGTCGAGCAGACGGGCCGTCCCGCCGAAGCGGTCGTCGGAGCGCACGCCGTGCACACCGACACGTGGGTGTCGATGGGGCAGGAGGACGACAAGGAGACGCGCCGGCAGGCGTTCGAGGGGTACACGGTCGACGTCGCCATGATGGGATCGGCCGATCCGGGTGCGGTGTTCATGCACTGCCTGCCCGCCTACCGCGGATTCGAGGTGAGCGCCGACGTGATCGACGGGCCGCAGAGCGTCGTGTTCGAACAGGCCCACAACCGGATGCACGCGGCGCGGGCCGTGATGGCCTTCCTCCTGGGGGTTCGATGAGCAAGGTCCAACGGCAGCAGGCGATCGCGCGTCTCATCGAACAACACGCGGTCACCAACCAACCGCAACTCGTCGAGATGTTGGCCGAGTCGGGCATCACGGCGACGCAGGCGACGGTCTCGCGTGACCTCGACGATCTCGGCGCGATCAAGGTACGCGTTCCGGGCGGCGCCACCGCCTACGCCGTGCCCGAGTTCGTTCCCGAACGGGTCGCACCGCTCGACCAGCTCCGGCGCGTGATGGGGGAGTGGGTCGCCGACGTCACCCATTCCGGCCACCTCGTCGTCGTCCGCACACCCCCGGGATGTGCACACGTCGTCGCGTCGGCGCTCGATCGCAGCGGCCTCGAGGGGTTGTTGGGAACGGTCGCCGGGGATGACACGATGCTGTGCGTCGCGACCGAAACGGTCGGCGGCGAGCAGCTGGCCGCGGGGCTCCGCGACCTCGCCGGTATCGAAGGGACGCACGGATGAGCAGCCAATCGGGCAACGTCGAAACCGGCTCCACGCTGTGGCACGGGCGGTTCGAGGGTGGACCGGCCGAGTCGCTGATGGCGTACACCGTCAGCCTTCCGTACGACCAGCAGATGTGGCCGGACGACATCGCCGGATCGAAGGCCCACGTGAGGGGGCTCGGCCGGGTCGGCCTCCTCACCGAGGCCGAACGCGACGACGTGCTCGTCGCGCTCGATCGTGTCGCCGACGAGCTCGACGACGGGTCGTTCGTCTTCGTCGCGTCCGACGAGGACATCCACACGGCGGTCGAGCGGCGCGTCACCGAACTCGCCGGCCCGGCCGGGGGCAAGCTCCACACCGCTCGCAGCCGCAACGACCAGGTGGCGACCGACCTGCGGTTGTGGTGCAAGCGGCAACTCCCGATGGTGATGGGCGCGCTGCACGAACTGCAGAGCGTGCTGCTCGACCGTGCCGAAAAGGCCGGACACGCCTACCTCCCCGGGTACACCCACCTGCAGCGCGCCCAACCGGTGCTGCTCGCTCACCATCTGCTCGCCCACGGCTGGGCGATCGCTCGCGACGTCGACCGGCTGTTCGACACGTTGCGCCGGCTCGACGTGTCGCCGCTCGGCGCGGGTGCGCTCGCCGGCTCCTCGCTCCCGATCGACCCCGAGGGCACCGCGACCGATCTCGGTTTCGCCGCGACGTTCGACACCAGCCTCG
>CAXBAZ010000736.1:0-2517 GCA_963973395.1 uncultured Acidimicrobiaceae bacterium | reverse complement strand
CCGCTGCACCTGCTCGATGGTCCAGGCCATCGTGGCCGACTTGCCCGAGCCGGTGATACCGAGCAACGTCTGGAACCGGTCGCCGCGGTCGATGCCTTCGGACAGCTTGGCGATCGCCGTCGGCTGATCGCCGTCGGGCGCGAAGTCGGACACGACCCGGAACGGTCGATCGCCGCTGGTCGGCTGCGCGATCGGCTGTCCGGCGAGATCGGGAACGGGTGCGGTGACGGTCGTCTCGGACATCGGGGACGATCCTATCAGCGAACGTCCGTTCGATCGACCAGGCGATATCGATTGGACCCACCGGTGGCCGAGCCGCCACCCTGGGGGCATGCGTGCGCTCCCTGCCATCGTGACCACCGCGGCGTTCACCCTCGCCATGACGGCGTGCGGCGGCGACGACGACAGCACCACCGACAGCGCCACCGACAGCTCGCTAGAGGCGGACGTCGGCACGGGCACGGACACCTCCGTCGACCCGGACGTCGGCGAACCGGAGGACGAGCAGGAGGATGGGCAGGAGGACCCCGGCGAGCAGCCCGACGAGGCGCCGGGCGACGGCGGCAGCGGCAGCGCGGTGCTCACCCTGTTCACCGGCGAGCAGTTCGAGTTCTCGGTGCTCTGCACGCTCGAACCGCAGGTGGCAGCGGGGTCCGAGATCCTGTTCACGGCGACGTCGTACGATTTCCCCGGTCTCGACATCACGCAGTTCGGCGACGAAGGTGCCGTCACAGGCATCGGATCGGTCGAGGTGTGGGACGAGGACTACGAAACCCTCTGGTCGGCGTCGACGCTCCATGAATCCGTCGGCGGTTCACTCGAACTGAGCGTCGACGGCTCGACCATCACCGGCACGGGTGACTTCTATCCGGCCGCCGATCTGACCGTCGATCCCGTACCGGGCACGGTCACGGCCAACTGCTGATCAGCTGCGGCTAGCGCCGCCGACCGCGGTGTCGCTCGGGCACATCGGCGTCGGCGAGCACGAGCACCGGGATGTCGGGATCGGGGGTGGTCGCGCGGTAGCGGTCGCGCCGGTCCGTGCCGAGATCGGCGAACGCCTCGTCGACGAGATCCCAGTAGCGCATGGTGATCGCGGCCACGCCGCGGGCACGCGCGTCCTCGTACGCGGCGATCGGCTCGGCACGCGGCACGTAGGTCACGACCGGCGCATCCCCCACCGCTGGCGATGCCGCCGGCGGCAGCGTGACGATTTCGGTCACGTCGACCCGGTCGTAGCGACTCTCGCGCCGGTCGAGGGCGACGAGTTCCGCGTCGTCCACCCAACCGATCACACCGTTCGTCGACTCGTCGCCCGCCCGCACCAGTCCGAGCGCCACGAAGATCCAGTCGTGGCGCTCGACACCGTCGGGACCGACCGCCGTGAAGGTGACGTCGGTGCCGTAGTTCCATCGGCGGCCGTACCCGTCGAGCTCGGCCTCGAAGAAGTCGACGCCCGGAACCAGGTCGCGCCCCAGCGTGTGGCCGAACGACACCGGACTGACCAGTGATCCGTACCCGAAGACCCACAGCCCCGCCATCGGCCCGCAGAATACCGCCGATGGACGCCGGTGGACGCCGATCGACGGAACCATGTCGGGTTGACGCGCCTCGCCGCGGTTGAATGTCGTTCGTGCCACGCCGTCGCCGCTTCCTGTTGCAGACCGATCGTCTGACGATCCGGATGCTCGGGCACGACGACGTCACGGCCTTCACCCACTATCGCAAGCTCTCCGGCGTCGCCCGTTTCCAGGACTGGCCGATGCCGTACACCCGCGACCTGGCGCACGAACTCGCCGACGAGATGGAATCGCTCAGCGGGCCGACGGCCGATCGGTGGGTGCAGCTCGCGCTCGAGACGGCCGGCGGCATGGTCGGCGACGTCGCGGTCTGGCTCGATGCCGACTCGATGCTCGCAATGATCGGCTACACGCTCGACCCCGACTTCCAGGGCCAGGGGTACGCGGTCGAGGCGGTCGAGGCCGTGATCGCGTGGCTCTTCCGTCGCCGGCACGTGCACCGCATCGCAGCCACGATCGATCCGCGCAACGTCGCCAGCGCCCGCGTGCTCGAACGATGCGGTTTCGAATACGTCGGCACGGCCCGATCGGCGGCGTTCGTCCGGGGCGAGTGGACCGACGACGCTCGCTTCTCGCTGCTCGAACCGGATTGGAAGGCATGGTGCAAGCGGCCGACCGGCCAACCGGAGCTCGTCGAACTCGTCGAGGTCACGGCGGACAACGTCCGCGCCGTCGGCGAGATCGAGAGTTCGTTCTCCCAGCGCGGGCTCGTCGCCCCCGTGCTCGTGTCGCTGGCCGAGGCGCTGGTGCCGCCGATCGAGAACGGCGCCCAGGTCGTCCCCTGGTACCGGGCGATCGCTGCGGACGGCGAGCTGGTGGGTTTCGTGATGATGGCGGAACCGAACGCCGCCGAACCCCATCCGTACCTGTGGCGCCTCGTCGTCGACGTACGCCACCAGGGTCGCGGGGTCGGGCGGCGAGCGCTCGAACTGATCAT
>CAXBAZ010000735.1:0-2523 GCA_963973395.1 uncultured Acidimicrobiaceae bacterium | reverse complement strand
CGGGAGCGCGGGCGTCGACGACGGTCCCTCCGAACTCGATGCTCTGCGCGACCGCGTCGGCGTCGACGACTCCGGTCCAGTCGGTGGCCACCGGATACTCGGTCGGCGTCACGTCCGGCACGTCGCTGGCGACCTCGTGGCCGGCCGCGACCCACGCGGGAAACCCGCCGTCGAGCACGGCGACGCGGCCGTGGCCGATCGACCGCACCATCCACCACAGTCGGGAGGCCGTGGCGCCGCCGGCGCCGTCGTACGCGACGACCATCGACCCCGGCTCGATGCCCAGACGCCCCAGCACCGCGGCGAAGTCGTCGACCGGCGGAAGCGGATGACGTCCACCGCCGGGTGCCGTGTCGGCATCGGCGGCGAGTTCGGTGTGGAGATCGACGAATCGAGCGCCGGGGATGTGCCCCGCGTCGTACTCGCGGCGTCCCTGGTCGTGGTCGGCGAGGTGGAAGCGGACGTCGCACACGACCAGTTCGGGGTCGTCGATCCGTTCGGCGAGTTCGGCTACGGAGATCAGCGCCATCCACCGACCGTAGTCGCCCCCGGTCGGGTCAGGTGGCGGTGAGTGGTTTCGCGAACCAGCGTCTGGCGTACGGGTTGTCGTTGTACCGCTCGATCGACCGGTAGCCGGCCCGTTCGTACATCGAGATCGCCTCGGTGAGGGTGTCGTTGGTGTCGAGCACGACACGTGTGTACCCCAGGGCGACGACCTGCGTCTCGAGCTGCGCCAGCATGCGGCGTCCGAGCCCCTCGCCCCGCCAGTCCGGATGCACCCACATCCGCTTGATCTCGGCGGTGGTGTCGTCGTGGCGCTGCACACCCCCGCACGCAGCGATTGTGTCGTCGGATCGTGCGATGACGAACGATCCGGAAGGTGCTCGCATCGCAGGAGCGTCGGCGTTCAGGGTGTCGCCGGGGTCGAAGCCGTCGGAGAACCGCACGGCGAGTTCGGCGAAGTAGGCGTTCATCGCGCCGAGCGCATCGTCGCTGCGCGGGTCGACGACGTCGAACGTGATCGTGGCGACTCGCAGGAGGCGTTCCGCCGAGCGGAGTGCGTCGTCGAGTTGCCGCCGTTGACGTTCGGACAGTGGGTCGATCAGCCCGGCGGCGAGATCGTCGGACCGGCGGTCGAGATCGGTCCATGCCGATCGTCCAGCTCGGGTGAGTCGGACGACACGGCGGCGGGCGTCGGCCGGATCTGGCGCCGAGTTGACGAGGCCGTCGCGTTCGAGCTCGCGGAGCAGTCGGCTGAGGTATCCCGAGTCGAGTCCGAGTCGGTGGCGGAGGTCGAGCACCGCGGCGCCCGCGGTGCCGATCTCGAACAGCAGCCGCGCCTCGGCGAGTGGACGCCCCGACTGGAGGAACGAGTCGTCCAACACGCCGATGCGTTGGGTGAACGACCGGTTGAACGCCCGCAAGGCGGAGACGTCGACCTGCGCACTCTGTGCCATATCTCTGACTATAGTCAGAGATAGGCGCAAACCAGGTTCGCGATCGCGATCCCCCGATCTACGCTCGCCTGCATGGCGACGTTCGCGCACAAACCGACGCTGCCCGGTGAACGGGTCGTGCTCCGACCGATGGGGCCGGAGGACGTTGACGCAATGTGGGCCGACGCCCACGACGACGAGATCAACCACTTCACCGGTACGCACGCCGACTTCAGCCGCGAGCAGATCGAGGCGTGGTGCGCGTCGCGACCGGAGCAGACCGATCGGCTCGACATGGCGGTCACCGATGCCGACACGGGCGAATGGCTGGGCGAGGCGGTCGTCAACGACTGGGATCCCGACAATCGATCGTGCAGCTTCCGCATCGCGCTCGGCGCGAACGCCCGCAACCGGGGCGTCGGCACCGAGGCGACCCGGCTGCATCTGCCCGCACCGGCGACGAGCGATCGAATCATCGACTACGTCTTCGACGTGATCGATGATCCGTCCGTGAACCGGATCTCGCTCGAGGTGTTCGACTTCAACCAGCGGGGTCTGGCGGTCTACGAGAAGGTCGGCTTCGTCCGCGAGGGAGTGCTGCGCGACGCGTTGTTCTGGCAGGACGACTTCCATGACGCGATCGTCATGAGCATCCTGCGTCGCGACCACGATCTGGCCCGGTCGACCTGAGTCGGCTCAGGTTGCGGCCCGGCGTCGTGGTCGGAAGCACTCGCGCAGGTCGGCGACGAACGTGTCGGGCACCTCGAACGCGGCGAAGTGACCGCCGCGCTCGAACTCGGCCCAGTGCACGATGTTCGGGAACGCCTCGCCGAGCCACGCCCGCACCGGGGGCACGATCTCGGCCGGGTAGACACCGAACCCGGTCGGCACGGTGACCGGGTCGCGGCTCCCACCCCGCCCGAAGCTCTCCCAGTAGATCCGCGCCGACGACGTCGCCGACCCGGTGACCCAGTAGAGCATCACGTTGTCGATCAGTTCGTCGCGGGTCAGCGCCCGCTCGGGGTGACCGTCGCAGTCGGTCCACGCCCAGAACTTCTCGAGGATCCAGGCGAGCTGGCCGGCCGGT
>CAXBAZ010000734.1:0-2526 GCA_963973395.1 uncultured Acidimicrobiaceae bacterium | reverse complement strand
CCGCCGATGTCGATGATGAGATCGAACGGCTCGTCGATCTCGGCGAAGTCCTGCGCGGTGTAGTCGACGACGTGATCGGCGCCGAGCGAGTGCAGGAAGTCGATGTTTCGGGTGCTCGCGACCGCGGTCACCACGGTGCCGAGTGCCTTGGCCAGCTGGACCGCGAAACTGCCGACACCGCCGGAGGCGCCGACGATGAGGACTCGCTGTCCTGGCTCGGCGCGGCCGACATCGACCAGTGCTTGGAGCGCCGTGATGCCGGATACCGCCGACGCCGCCGCGTGCTCGAAGGAGACATTGGCCGGCTTGATCACGAGGTTGTCCTCGTTGGCGACGGCGAACTCGGCCAGGGAGCCCTTGGCGATCCCGAACACCTCGTCGCCGGGCACGAACCGGGTGACGTCGGCTCCCACGGCGACGACCCGTCCGGCGACGTCCGAACCGGGGATGTTGCGCTTCGGCTTGGTGAGCCCGTAGCCGACGAGGCGGACCAGGTACGGGGTGCCGGTCATGAGGTGGCAGGTGCCGCGATCGATTCCCGACGCCACGACCTCGATCAGGACCTCGTCGCGTTCGGGTGTCGGTACGCCGACGGTCTCGAGTGTGAGGACCTCGGCCGTGCCGTAGCGGTACTGAGTGATCGCCCGCATCTGCGTCGTGGCGGCCGCTTCGGCGGGACGGGACGAGGTCGGTTGTTCGTGGCTGGTGTTCATGTGGGTGGTGTTCATGGTGTTCCCTTTGCTGGTGGTGTCGATGTGCAGTGATGACGAGGGGGCGATCGAGATGATCTCGAGGTTGACCGACGTGAGGTGAGCCAGGATTCCGTGCAGGTGGGCCGGGTCACCAACGATTCCGAGGAGGCGCGTCGTACCATCGGCCATGGCATCGATCGCGAAGTCGTCGATGAGCGGCCGCAGGAGTCGAACGCTGGGATGGCCTCGTAACACGATCTCGTAGGTGGCTGGTCGGGACATGACTCCACCCTGATCGATTCGAGTACCAGACGGCCTCGTACGCTTCGTCATCTCACCCGGGTGAGATCAGCCATTGGCTCGTCCGTCACGTTGGCCGTCCGCCGGGCTTCGAGGCCGCGACGAGGTACCCCGACGTCGGGTCGACGGCGACCGAGCTCGTTCCGCCGACGCTGCCGCAGTCGTGCGAGGCCGCTCGACGCGGCAACGATCGACAGCGCGATCCGGCGACGATCAGAGGCGGGGTTCCGGGTGGCGGCCAGTTTCCGCTGGGCAGCTGAACGGATCAGGTCGTTGTGGTGGTTCGCCGCGATGCGGTCAGCCATGAGGTGGGCGTGCAGGGTCATGTCGATCTCCTCGATCTGTGTGGGTTCGGTCGGGTGCCGTGAGAACTGTTGAGCGGATGACGCTCGGCCCGCGGGAGACAACGGAGGGATCGGCCGCGCAGCACGATCTCGGAGGTGGTCGGTTCGGGCATGACCTCACCATCGCGGCCGCCGGTACCAGGCCGCCTCGTGCGATCGGTCATCTCACCCGGGTGAGTTCGGTCGCGGCAGGCTCTGCATTTCAGCGACGACGTAGGGTCGAGCCGATGAGCGGGCACCGGGACAGCGGATTGGCAGCGACGAAGCTGATGCCACCGACCCTGCCTGACCGGCTCGTGCAGCGATCGACACTCATCGATCGGCTCGACGCCGGCCTCGCCGGTCACATCCGGTTGGTGCTTGCCAGCGCCCCGGCCGGTTCCGGCAAGTCGACGCTGCTGGCATCATGGCTCGCCGGGCGCCCTGAAATCTCCGCCTGGTTGCAGGTCGAAGCCGCCGACTCGGATCCGGCGCGGTTCTGGGCCTACCTCGTTGCCTCCCTCGACGAAGCGCTTCCGTCGGCGACAAGCCCGCTGAGGCAGCTCGTCGGCAGTTCCCACGGCGATGAGCAATCCCTCATCTCGGCCATCGTGAACATCCTCGCCGACCTCGCCGAGCCGCTGATCGTGGTGATCGACGACTACCACCTGATCGACCATGCGTCGATGCATCGAGGCCTGGAGCGCCTGATCGACCTCTGCCCGCCAACAGCCACGATCGTCGTGTCGACCCGATTCGATCCGCCGTTTCGGATCGGGCGACTCCGTGTCAGAGGTCAGGTGACCGAGCTCCGCGGCGAGGACTTCCGCTTCGGAGCGGCGGAGGCCCCGGGTCTCCTCCGCCATCACGACGATCAGATCCTCGACGAGCACGTCGTCGAACGGCTGTGTCGCCGGACGGAAGGGTGGGCTGCCGGCCTGGTGCTCGCCGGGTTGTCGCTGCAACGCTCCGGTGACCCCGAACGATTCATCGAGTCGTTCCATGGCGACGATCAGCTCGTCGTCGACTACATCACCGACGAGGTGCTCGCAGGGGAAAGCGACGAGCAGCGCCGACTCCTGCTCGAAACCTCCGTGCTGGAACAGTTCAACGGCGCACTCGTCGACGCCGTCACCGACAGCACCGGCGGCGCACAGTGGCTCACCGAGACGGCGAGGATCAACCAACTCCTGATCGGGCTCGACCGCACC
>CAXBAZ010000733.1:0-2526 GCA_963973395.1 uncultured Acidimicrobiaceae bacterium | reverse complement strand
GCCTCGGGCGTCTCGGCCCACTGGCGACCGAATCGGAACGCGGCGACGTTGGCGTCGACGGCGACACCGTTGAGCTCGATCGCGCGCTCGATCGCGGCCGGATCGATCGGCAGCGCGCCGATCTGCACCGCAACCCCCGTCATCAGGATGTTCGTCGTGGTGGTGGCACCGAACAGCCCCGTGGCGACCGCCGCCGCATCGAGATAGCGGTTGCACTCGGGGCGTGAGACCACGTCGAGACGCCGGCGCAGCACCGACTGCTCGGGATATGCGGTGTCGCCCGGCTTGGCCACCATCTCGCCGGTCGGGACGACGTCGACCGAGCCGATGACCACGGTCGTGCCGGCGCGAGCGCCCTCGCGATGGCTGTTGCTCGACGCGGCCAGCATGTCGAACGCCAGGTAGCAGTCGACGCCCGACTCGTTCGCGTGGTTGGACGCGGCGGGTTCGTGGCGGGTGATGCGGATGTCGCTCGTGACCGGCCCGGCCTTCTGCGACAGCCCCGTCTGGTCGAGACCGCGCACGTGGAGTCCGTCGAGCATCGCCGCCGTTCCGATGATCTGGCTGACGGTGACGACGCCGGTGCCGCCGATGCCCGACAGGCGGACGGTGAAGTCGTCCGGATCGACGATGTCGACCGGGGTCGGGAGTTCGTCCGGTGAGGGTGGGGTCGGGACCGGCCGATCCGCGCGTTCGCCGTCGGGGTCGACCGTGACCGTCGCGAACGCCGGGCAGTCCCCCTGGAGACACGAGAAGTCGAAGTTGCAGCTCGTCTGATGAATGGCTGTCTTGCGCCCGTACGGCGTGTCGATCGGCTGGACCGAGAGACAGTTCGACTTGTCGCCACAGTCGCCGCAGCCTTCACAGATCCGCTCGTTGATCACCACCCGGAATCCGGGCGTCTCGATCGTGCCCCGGCTGCGGCCACGCCGCTTCTCGGCGGCGCACGCCTGGTCGTGGATCAGCGCCGTGGTGCCGCGCACCAGCGCGAGCACCCGCTGGGCCTCGTCGAGTCGCGATCGGTCCCAGACGTCGACACCGGCCGGTACGTCGAGTGCCCTGACCCGGTCGGGGTCGTCGCTGGTGATGATGACCCGCTGCACACCTTCGGCGAGCAGCATCGTGGCGATCGCGTCGGCGTCGACGGCACCCTGGGCGTCCTGCCCGCCGGTCATCGCCACCGTGCCGTTCAGCAGCAGCTTGTAGGTGATGTCGATCCCGGCGGCGACGGCGGCCCGGATCGCGAGCGAGCCGGAGTGGAAGAACGTGCCGTCACCGATGTTCTGCACCAGATGCTTGCGTTCGACGAACGGTGCCATCCCGATCCACTGCGCGCCCTCGTTGCCCATGCACGTGAGCCCGACGATGTCGCCCGTGCGTTCGGGCTCCATGAACGCCACCATTGCGTGGCAGCCGATGCCGCCACCGACCAGCGTGCCCGGTTCGACGCGGGTGCTCGTGTTGTGCGGGCACCCGGAACAGAAGAAGGGTGCCCGATTCACCGTGAGCGGGATCAGTTCGTGATCGGGCTTGACGGGAGGTGGCGCCAGCCGGTCGGCCAGGCGCTTGCCGAGGTGATGGCGGAGCGCCGGGAGGATCCGTTCGGCGTCGAGCAGCGAGTCGTACGGCACGAGGATGTGGCGTTCCTCGTCGCGCTTGCCCCACACGCGCGGCCGTTCGGCGAGGTCGTACAGCGCGTCGCGCACGAGCATCTCGAGCGTCGGGTTCTTCTCCTCGATGACGAGGACGTCGGCCAGACCGTCGGCGAACGACCTGACGTCGTTGCGATCGAGCGGGATCGGCATCTGGAGCTGCCACAGGCGGATGCCCGCCGCGCGCAGGGCGTCGTCGGTGGCGAAACCGAGCACGTGAAGGGCTTCGCGCAGCTCGTGGTACGTGTGACCGCAGGCAGCGATGCCGATCCAGTCGTCACCGCTCCGGACCGTGACCCGGTTCAGCTGGTTGATCGCGCCGTACTCGCGGGCGAGCTCGGTCCGCACCTCGAAGAACTCACGCTCCATCTCGAGGGTGTGCGGGGTGATCAGCAGCCCGTTGGGCTGCGGTTCGAAGCGACGGCCGTCGATCTCGACGGTCGGGATGACCGGCTGGACACGATCGGGGCTCACGTCGATCGTTCCCGTGCCGTCGGCGACCGGTGTGACGAGCTTGAGACCCGACCAGATGCCGCACGCCCGCGAGAGCGCCACGGCATGGCGGGCCAGATCGAGTGCCTCCTGAGGGTCACCGGGGAACAGCAACGGCATGTGGAGGTCGACCATCGTGGCGTCGCTCGACGACGGCACGGTCGACGACTTGGCGCTGGGGTCGTCGCCGACGACCGCGACCACCCCACCGTGCGGTGCGGTACTCGCGAACACGGCGTGGCGGATGGCGTCGCCGGCCCGGTCGATGCCGGGCCCCTTGCCGTACCAGATGCCGAGGACGCCGTCGTAGATGCAGTCGTCGAGCGTGACCGCGAGTTGGCTGCCCATGACCGCCGTCGCCGCCAACTCTTCGTTGACGCCG
>CAXBAZ010000732.1:0-2534 GCA_963973395.1 uncultured Acidimicrobiaceae bacterium | reverse complement strand
GGGTGCCGGCGTCGTCGGCGAACCTCGGCGCCGGCTTCGACGTGTTCGGCATGGCGCTGACGCTGCACGCGGACGTCGGGGTGGGCCCGCCGCCGAGGGGTGCGACAGCGGCCGACCCGCGCCACCCGGCGACGGTCGCGTTCCGTCGGGCGGACGGAACCGGAGATCTGTGGGTGCGTTCGCCGATCCCGATGAGCCGTGGGCTCGGCTTCAGCGGTGCCGTCCGCGTGGGTGGCGCGGCGGCGGCCCACGTTCAGCGGCTCGGGTCGGACGGACTGCGTGACGAGACGGTCCGGGCGTCGGTGCTCGCCGTCGCCGCCGAGCTGGAGGGGCACGCCGACAACGCAGCGGCCTCACTGCACGGCGGCATCGTGGCGGTGGCCGGTGGCACGGTGGCGCGTGTGCCGCTCGCCGTCGACCCCGCCGTGGTGGTCTGGGTGCCCGACGCGGCCACCACGTCGACCGACCGGTCGCGGACCGCGCTCGCCGACACGGTGACGCGGGCCGATGCCGTGTTCAACCTGGGCCGCGTCGCGCAGTTCGTGGCCGCATGCGCCACCGGCGACGTCGACTCGCTGCGCGCCGCGACCGAGGATCGACTCCATCAGGCACAGCGGCTGGCCGCAGAACCCGAGTCGGCCGCCGCCCTGGAGGCCGCGCTCGCCGCCGGGGTCTGGGCCGCCTGGTTGTCGGGAAGCGGGCCGACGGTGGCGATGCTGTGCGA
The DNA here is from genome assembly GCA_963973395.1 of uncultured Acidimicrobiaceae bacterium. Classification (GTDB taxonomy): domain Bacteria; phylum Actinomycetota; class Acidimicrobiia; order Acidimicrobiales; family Ilumatobacteraceae; genus Ilumatobacter. The sequence continues at coordinate 1,810 of CAXBAZ010000732.1, read as the reverse complement.
GGCCGGGCGGGCCGACGAGGTGGCGGCGGTGCTGCCCACGTCGGGCCACACCAAGTCGTTGCGGATCGATCATGAGGGCGCGACCGTGACGGACGACATCTGATCCGAGAGTCTCGGCATGGTGGTGCTCGACGTGACCGGGAACTGCCACGACCCGGTGCAACCGGTGACCTCGAGTCGGTGGGCGTGTTTGTCGAGGTACTTGGCGAGACACAGGGCCTCGTCGACCTGTTCGCGACGCAGTGGGCGTCCGGGTGCCGAGGGATCGGGCGGGTCGACCGGGAGGGCGCGGCCGACCTCGCCCGCGATCGTGACGTCGACGAGACGTCCTCGGTCGATGACCCAGCTCACGTCGTTGCGTCGGACCGTGCAACGTTCGCCGGCGAGCAAGGCCGCGAGCAGTCGATCGCGGTGGACCGCGGCGAGGAGCGCGGCCAGCCGGTCACGGACGAGGGCCGCTTCCTCGAACCGCTGGACGGCGGCGAGGTCGGCCATCCGGGCGCTCAGCCGCAACCTGATCGACTCGGGGTCACCACGGAACACCCGCCCGACCGTGGCGACCGCCGCGTCGTAGGCGGCGCGGTCGGCGACGCCGGCGCACGGACACTGGCTCACACCGAGCTGGGCTGCGCTGCACGGGGAGGCATCGGGCGCCGGCACGAAGTTGACACCGAGGCGCGCCGAGCACCGACGCAGCGGCACGACCGATTGGATCGCCTCGACCACGAGGTTCGCCATCGCCCGTGACGGCAGCGGACCGAGGTGGTCGCCCGAGGCGCCGGGATCCTTGACGACCGCGAGCCGCGGCCATGCGCTGTCGACGTCGAGCCGGACGTAGCAGTACTTGTCGGCGCGGGTGCCGACACGGTTGTACCGGGGGAGCATCCGGGCGATCAGACGCGTCTCGACGACTTCAGCGGACAGCGGGTCGGACAGCTCGAGGTGACGTACCTGCTGCATCTCGCGCAGCATCGGTCCGATGCGACGTCGGTCGTCACGGCCGAAGTAGCTGCGCACGCGCTGGCGGAGGTTGGTGGCCTTGCCCACGTACAGCACCTCGTCACGATGGCCGCAGAACATGTACACGCCCGGGGTGCGGGGGAGCGACGTGGTCATCGTGAGCTTGCGTGCCTGCGGGTGGCCGGCCAGCTTGCCGAGCGAGACGAGGTCGTCGAGACCGAGGACGCCGAGCCCGGCCGCACGCTCGATCAGGAGGTGCAGCAGGTCGGTGGTCGCGAGCGCGTCGTCGAGGGCGCGGTGCGTCGGCGTGTGGTCGAGGCGGAGCCGCGATGCCAGCGTGCTCAGCTTGCAATTCGGTACCTCGTCGCGCAGCAGCCGCCGGGCCAGGGCGGCCGTATCGACCACCGTGGGGGCGTACTCAGGGCGGTCGTCGCGGGCGAGCGCGGCACGGACGAAGCCGAGGTCGAACGTGGCGTTGTGGGCGACGAACACGGCATCACCGAGGAAGTCGACCAGCGAGCCGAGCACCGTCTCGATGCGCGGTGCCCGGTGCACGACCGCGTCGGTCAAGCCGGTCAGCACCGTGATCTGCGGCGGGATCGCACGACCGGGGTTGACGAGCGTGTGGAACGTGCCGAGGCATTCGCCACCCCGGACCTTCACGACGCCGATCTCGGTGATCATGTCGGTGGTTCGGTTCCCGCCCGTCGTCTCGAGATCGAGCACGCAGAACGTCGTGTCACGCAACGGTGTGCCCAACTCGTCGAAACTTCGTTGGACAGACATCTGTGCTGCGATCCGGGCCGACATGGGTGCCGATCCAATCACGAACATACGTTCGCGTCAAGAA
>CAXBAZ010000731.1:0-2534 GCA_963973395.1 uncultured Acidimicrobiaceae bacterium | reverse complement strand
GCATCCCGAGGCCGAAGTCCATATCATCGCATCCCAGGGCCTTGATGATGCGATGGCGCGCGAAACCGATGCCGCCATGCTGTTCGGGGCGGCGGACGAGACACTGCTCGACTCGCTGATCACCGACGCCCTGGCCTGACCGCAGGCCCCGACGGCGCCGTCACCCCGTCACGTCGTCACATCGTGGCGTCAGTCGGAGAACGCCTGGCCGACACACTCGTAGTAGCGCTCGTCGTACTCCGGATCGTCGAACGTGTTGTACCAGTTGCGGCCCTCGAAGCACTCGAGGCTCGCGATCTCCGTCGGGAGCTCGTACTCGCTGACGACGCCACGCTCGACGAGATCGAGGAAGCATGAGCGCGCGGCCTCGGCGGCGGCGATGAACTCGTCGTCGGGGAGGCCGTACACACCACCGCCCCACGACTGCGTGTATCCGCATTCCGGGTGACGGAGCGCCGCCGGGACGAAGGAGGCGTCGATCTCCCCGGCGTCGACCGCCGTCTGGAAGCACTCCGTCGCCTCCGCCGGGTCGGTCAGCGAGTAGCAGTCGTCCGCCGATGCGATCGAGCCGTCCGGCTCGTCTCCCGCCGCCACGGTCACCGACGGCGCGACGTCGTCCGCCTCCTCGACCGTGACGAGCTCGTCGCCGAACGATCCCGGCAGTTCCTCGAAGCCGGCGAAGATCTCGTCGGCGAGTTCCTCACCCACCGCCGGCACCTGCTCGATGATCGCGTCCAACTCGGAGCGGTCGAGGGCGCGCAGGACGTTGAGGAACGCCTCGGAGAGCGTGGTGGTCGGGCTGACGTACCAGAGGTCGTCGGTCCGTCGCAGCTCGAGGCCGGTCTCCTCCATGTCGGCGAATGCATCGGTCACGATCTCGATCAGCCGTTCGGTCTCGGGTGCGTCGTCGAGGAAACCCATCGTGTCCTCGAAGGTGCTGTCCTGGCACTGTTCGACGGTTTCACCGGCGGCGGAGGCGCTGATGCACCCGTCGGCGAACTCGAACGAGAAGGACTCACCCTCGATCGAGCCCTCGACGCCGATCGCGTCGAGCAGCACCGTCGCCGTGTCGCCGTTCTCGTCGACGCGGAACTCGCGGCGGGTGATCTCCCACTCGAGCGGGACGTCGGCGAGCGCGGCTTCGGCCTCGTCGAGGAACAGTGGCGCATAGCGTTGCAGCGCGGCCGCCTCGCCGGGGTTGAGCGTGCGCAGCAAGCCGGTCAGATCGAGGGCCTCCACCCGATCGAGCACACCGTCGAACGCGGCGTCGGGCGATTCGGCGCCGGCGGCCCCGATGCCCTCCAACGGGATCAACGTGCCCGGCGCGGTCTCCTGACGGGCGAGCTCGGCGATCGTGTGGAACACGCTGAAGTACCACCGGCCGTCCTCTTCGACAGCGGTGAGGCGGACGTCGATCTGGTCGGTCTCGGTCACCCGCGTGCCGCGCATCTCGGTCAGCAGGTCGTCGGGCACGTTGTCGGTGATGAGCTCACCGATCGGAACGTCGGCACCGTCGAAGGAGAGGACCGCGTCGGCCCGGAGATCGATGTTGGTGATGTCGGCCACGTTGGTCGACGACTCCGACACGACTTCGTTCGAGAGCTCGACGTCGACACCGAGGATGCGCGACAGGTCGGCATCGGTGGAGAGCACCTCGAGCCGGGTCAGCTCGGACACGAGGTCGACCAAGGGGTCGCGGAAGACGTCACGTTCGCCCGGCGACAACACGTCGACGATGCCTAGCACGTCCTCGTTCTCGATCGCCTGCAACAGCGTCAGCCCGAGCTCGTCGGCCGTGCCGGCGCCGCCCTGCGACTCACCCGTCAGGTTGCCGACCGCGAAGATCCCGGCGGCTCCGGTGGCGACCACGGCCGCGACGGCGCCGCCGACCAGCCACTTGGAACGTGTGCTCCTGGTCGGCGGCTCTCCCGACGTCGAGACGCCCGGATCGACCGCATCGGTCGGAGCGACCGGCGCAGCAGGTACGGCCGGCTGGCCGATCGGCGGTGGCGTCGACGTCGACGTCGGCGGCGGCGCACCCTGATCGACGGGGGGAGGATCGACCGGCGGAGGCGGGGGCGGAACGGACGGCAGCGATGGCGCGTCGGGGCCCTGGCCGCTGTCCGACGGCGGTTTCCAGGGGTTGTCATCCTGCATGTCGCTCACGCTCACCAGTCCTCGTTTCGGGTGTCGGTTGTTTGGATCGGCCGGTCCGGACCGGAACTTGACCGACATCGGGCCCGGACGCGTGATCGACCGCGTACAGTTTTCCACATGCAGGTTGGAATCACCGGTGCGTCGGGCCTGATCGGCACGGCGCTCAGCGAACACCTCAGGTCGAACGGACATCAGGTCATCGAGATCGTCCGTCGACCCGCCGGGGCCGGTGAGATCAGCTGGGATCCGGGTGCGGGCCGACTCGACGCGGCCGACCTCGCTCCGCTCGACGCGGTCGTCCACCTCGCCGGCGCCGGCATCGGCGACCACCGCTGGACCGACGAGTACAAGCAGACACTGATGCAGAGCCGCGTCGA
>CAXBAZ010000730.1:0-2536 GCA_963973395.1 uncultured Acidimicrobiaceae bacterium | reverse complement strand
GACCGGGAGCTACGACGTCCGCCAGCTCGCCGAGGCGATCGTCGACGAGGACTCGCTGCTCGAGCTGCGCGGGCGGTGGGCCGGCAACGTCGTCACCGCATTCGCCACGGTCGCGGGCCGACCGGTCGGCATCGTCGCCAACCAGCCGATGAACCTCGCCGGCACGCTCGACATCCCGGCGTCGCAGAAGGCTGCACGCTTCGTGGCGTTCTGCGACGCGTTCAACCTGCCGCTGATCACGCTCGTCGACACCCCCGGCTTCTACCCCGGCAAGGACCTCGAATGGCGCGGCATGATCCGGCACGGGGCGCAGCTGGTGTACGCGTACGGACGGGCGACGGTGCCCCGGGTCTGCGTGATCCTGCGCAAGAGCTACGGCGGCGCGTTCATCGTGATGGACTCCAAGACGATGGGCAACGACGTCTGCCTGGCCTGGCCGTGGGCCGAACTCGCGGTGATGGGCGCCGGTCAGGCCGCCGCCATCCTGCAGCGCCGAGCCACCGACGAGGAACGGGCGGCGTTCCAGACCGACTACACCGATCGGTTGTTGAACCCGTACGTGGCGGCCGAACGCGGCTACGTCGACGCCGTGATCGACCCCGCCGACACCCGCCGGGAGATCGCCGGCGCGCTCGACATGCTCGCCGACAAACGAGAACGGCTCCCGCGCCGCAAACACGGCAACACGCCGCTCTGAGCGTGCTCCGCACGGGTTCGAGCGCCCGCTCGAACCTGCCGAGCTGCGATGCTCGCCGTGCTGCGCTGCTCGCCCGCCGCGCTGCAGCGACTCGATCGACTGCTGCGCACGGAAGCAGACGTCGACCGGGCCGATGCCGGTGGGTCTCGTTGAAGCCCGGAGCAACCTGCCGGGTACATTGGGCCGCCGGGGAGCAAGCCCCTGTCCCATCCGAGCGTGACACGAAGGAAGCAACGTGCCCGACACCATCACCATCACCGACGACCGCACCGGCAAGACGGTCACCGTGCCGATCGAGGGCGGGGTGTTCCCTTCCAGCGCACTGCGTGAGCTCGACCCCACGCTGTTCATGTACGACCCCGCCTACATGTCGACCGCGGCGTGCAAGTCGGAGATCACGTACCTCGACGGCGCCAACGGCATCCTCCGCTACCGGGGCTACCCGATCGAGCAGCTGGCCGAGAAGTCGACCTATCTCGAGGTCGCGTACCTGCTCGTCCACGGTGACCTCCCGACGACCGAGCAGCTCGGTACGTGGACGCACGAGATCACCCACCACACGTTCATCCACGAGAACATGCGCAAGCGGTTCGTCGACGGTTTCCACTACGACGCACATCCGATGGGCATGTTCGTGTCGTCGCTCGCTGCCCTCGGAACGTTCTACGAAGGGGCCAAGGACGTCCACGATCCCGCCGCCCGCCACCGCCAGATCGTGCGCCTGATCGGCAAGACCCCGACGCTGGCGTCGATGGCGTACCGCTTCTCGGTCGGTCTGCCCTTCAACTACCCCGACAACGACCTGTCGTATCCGGCGAACTTCCTCAACATGATGTGGAAGATCGGTCCGCGGTACGAGGTCGACCCGCGTCTCGAGCGGGCGATGGACATCCTGTTCATCCTCCATGCCGATCACGAGCAGAACTGCGGCACCACGGCGATGCGCGTCGTGGGATCCAGCCAGACCGATCCGTATTCGTCGGCGGCTGCGGCTGCGAGCGCCCTCTACGGTCCGCTGCACGGTGGCGCGAACGAGGCGGTCGTGCGGATGCTGGCCGACATCGGCCACAAGGACAACGTGCCCGCCTTCATCGACTCGGTCAAGAACGGCGAGGGTCGCCTGATGGGCTTCGGCCACCGCGTCTACAAGAACTACGACCCGCGGGCGACGATCATCAAGCAGGCCGCCTACGACGTGTTCGAGGTCACCGGCAAGAGCCCGCTGCTCGACATCGCCCTCAAGCTCGAAGAGGTCGCCCTCAACGACGACTACTTCGTGAGCCGCAAGCTCTACCCCAACGTCGACTTCTACTCGGGCCTCATCTATCAGGCGCTCGGCTTCCCGGTCGACATGTTCACGGTGCTGTTCGCGATCCCGCGCACGGTCGGCTGGCTGGCGCACTGGCAGGAACTGCTCAACGATCCCGAGCAGAAGATCTCGCGGCCACGCCAGTGGTACGCCGGCGTCGACGAGCGCGACTACGTCGCGATCGACGCCCGCTGACGCGGATCAGAGGCAGTCGGCAACGAGTTCGAGCGCGGCGTTGACCGTCTCGAGCAGCGCAGCCGGCGGCACGGGCGGCTGACCGACTGCGACCTGCGGGGCCTCGGGCGCCGGCGGCACGGGCGGCTGACCGACCGCGACCTGCGGGGCCTCGGGCGCCGGCGGCACGGGGGGCTGACCCACCGCGACCTGCGGGGCCTCGGGCGCCGGCGGCACGGGCGGCTGACCGACCGCGACCTGCGGGGCCTCGGGCGCCGGCGGCACGGGGGGCTGACCCACCGCGACCTGCGGGGCCTCGGGCGCCGGCGGCACGGGCGGCTGACCGACCGCGACCT
>CAXBAZ010000729.1:0-2538 GCA_963973395.1 uncultured Acidimicrobiaceae bacterium | reverse complement strand
GCCTCGTCGTGCCCGCCGCCGCCGGCCCGGTGCAACTCCGGCGGGTGCTCGACACGCTCAGCCGCGTGCAGCCGGGTCGGGGTTCGGTCGGCACCTATCGGGGTTCATTGCCCCCATGGCCGGCGAGTGGGGCCGAACTCACGGTGGTGCTCTCGCCGCTGATCTCGAACGAGGCACTCGACCGGGCCGTCTCGCTCGGGCGTCACGGCCTCCCGGTCGTGGTGATCGACACGCTGCCCGAATCCGTCGACGTCGACGACGACCCGTACGCGGCGCTCGCCTGGCGGATCAGGTTGCTCGAGCGCCGACGGGAGATCAGGCGGGTCCAGCGCGCCGGCATCCCGGTCGTGCGGTGGATCGGCCCGGGCAGTCTCGACGCGTTCCTCCGCGACGTCGCCCGGCGCGCCTCGGCCCCGAGGATGCGGGCCGGCTGATGGCGGCGCGTCTCCAGCAGTGGCTCGATGTCGCCGCCATGGCATCTCGGCAACGGTGGGCATTCGGAACGCTCGCGGTCGGATCGGTGTTCGTCGCGCTGCTCGCCACCCTGGTCGGATCGGACGATGGGTTCGGTTGGTTCTCCGCCATGATCGTGATCGTCGCCACGGTGGCCGCGATCCAGCCGGGCTCGCACGCGGCCGCAGTGGTCGTCGCACTGGTGGTCGTGCAGTGGCTGTCGGCCGCCGACGACGTCACCACGCCACGATCGCTCGTCGTCGCACCATGTCTGCTCGTGTTCCACGGCCTGATCGCGCTGATGGCCGTCACACCCCACAGCGCGACCGTCGCTGTCGAGGTCGTCCGACAGTGGGCTCGGCGCAGCATCGTGGTGGCCGTTGCGACGACCGCAGTCTGGGTGCTCGTGCATGTGTTCGAGCGTCGCGAATCGGCCGCCAACCCGCACCTCACGCTGCTCGCATTGCTGGCCGCAGGCGCCGGCGTGGCGGCGCTGTTGCTCCGGTCGGTCGACGACGCCGACCTCTGACGGCCGACCTCTGACGGCCGACTCCGGCGCAGTTCAGACGCGGCGCCCCATGACGAGCGCCCCCTCACCACCGTCGCTGTTCCAGGCTCGAACCGCTTCCAGCCCGGCGGCGGCGAACTCGACGTCGAGCTGCCGGAACGTGAACTTGGTCGAGATCTCGGCCCGGATCTCCTCGTCCTCGGCGATGTCGAGCTGCATCCCGGTGCGTTCGATCGTGACGTGCTGGTCCCGCAGCGAGCGCAGCCGCAGATCGACGCGGCTGTGGTTCGGGTCCCACATGCCGACGTGTTCGAACGCGCTCAGGTCGAAGTCGGCATCGAGTTCACGGTTGATCACCTCGAGCACGTTGAGGGTGAACGCAGCAGTCACACCGGCTTCGTCGTTGTAGGCCGCCATGATCCGGTCGATCGGCTTCACCAGGTCGACGCCGAGCAGCAGATGACCGTCGTCGGGCAGCCACCCGGCCACCGCCCGGAAGAACGCCGCCCGCTCGGCCGGATAGAAGTTGCCGATCGTCGACCCGAGGAACGCCAGCAGCGGGACGCCCTCGTGGGGTACGACCGCCAGATGCTCGACGAAGTCGCCGATCACGCCGTGTACCCGGAGGCCCGGATACCGCTCGGCCAGTTCGGCCGCCGCATCGCGCAGGGTCTGCTCGCTCACGTCGAGCGGAACGAACCGTTCGAGCCGGTCGACCGCGGCGAACGCGTCGAGCAGCGTCGTCGTCTTGTCGGAGGTGCCCGAGCCGAGCTCGATCAGCGTGTCGGCACCGCTGAGCTCGACGATCTCGTCGGCGGCACGGTGCAAGACCGCTCGCTCGGCCTCGGTCAGGTAGTACTCGGGGAGGCGCGTGATCTCGCTGTACAGCTCGCTGCCGCGGTCGTCGTACAGCCAGCGGGGCGTCAACCGGCGTGGCAGCGAACCGAGACCTGCGGTCACGTCCGCGAGCAACGCCTGTTCCCGCCAGTCGTCGCTGAGGTGGCGGTCGAACGTGGGCTCGGCGATCGTGTCAGACGTCATGATGTGGCTCCATCGACCGGCGTTCCCCCGTCGGCGAGGCGGACACCCGACAGCATCCAACGGGCCTGCGGGGGGAAGAAATTGCGGTACGTGGGCCGAGCGTGCGCGGGCGGTGTGAAGGCGCTGCTCCCACGCAACACCATCTGGCCGGACATGAACTTGCCGTTGTACTCGCCAACGGCACCAGGTGCTGGGACGAACCCCGGATACGGCAGATACGACGACGCTGCCCACTGCCAACATTCGCCAAACATCTGGTCGAGCGTGCCGTCCTGGCCAGGGGACGGCCGGGGGTGCAGCTGATCGAGCGAGAACGGTCGCGCGTCGGTCAGCGCCGCGGTCACCGCAGCGTGCTCCCACTCGAACTCGGTCGGGAGGCGCTTGCCGGCCCAGCGCGCGTACGCATCGGCTTCGAAGTAGCTGACGTGGGCGACCGGTTCGGCGTCGATGATCGGACGGGTACCGGCCAGGGTGTGGACGTGCCAGTCGTCGCCATCCCGCTGCCAGTAGAGCGGTGCCACCCAGCCTTCGCCTTC
>CAXBAZ010000728.1:0-2538 GCA_963973395.1 uncultured Acidimicrobiaceae bacterium | reverse complement strand
GGGACGGCCCACGCGCTCCGCCACACGTTCGGGACCAACCTCGCCCGGGCGACGGGTGGCGACGTCGTGCTCGTCGGTGGATTGATGGGGCACAGCTCACCATCGACGACCATGGGCTACGTCGAGTACTGCAACACCGGAGCGGCAGAAGCGGTCACTCGCATGTATGCCTGAGGTCGTGATCGCGGTACCGACCTGACGGCCCGGCGCCTCGTGCGCCGGGCCGTTGCGCGTCCGGCGCCCGGTGAAGACGTCCCCGACCAGTCGCCGACCAGCCAGGGGACGTCTGCCAGCGTGGTTCTAGGCCAGCCGCACAGATGATCTGCGACCAGCCGTACGTCGGAGGGTCGGGTACCCACATGCTCGGCATGAGATACGTCGCGACGGGACTCGCAGCGAATCAGTTGACGACCCGACGGGTATTCGCCAGTAGTGACGGCCCCGCCCCTTCGCCCGAACGGTGGTGGGGCCGTTGCGCGAGTCGGGCGCAATACAGTCGGTCAGGCGGGTGTCAGGTACTTGTCGACGGGACTGGTAGCACCGAAGTAGTGGCCGTGTGTCCGGTGGATCGTCTCGATCGAGTCGGCTCCGACAAGCACGATTTCGATCGACGAAGCCCTGCCGTGTTCCCGTTCGGCCTCCCGGTACGCGGCCGTGGCCTCGTCCGCCATGCTGCCATCGAAATCCCGCTGGTCGATCAAACGACGTTCGTCATGATCGTAGATCAGCAGAAAGTGTCTCATTTTGGCTGACCCTCCTTCAATGGTGAACAGATGTTCACGCTAGCACTCATACGCGAAGAGCAGTCAGCGCGCTGACCCGGAGGCGGCGCAACCGGGTGAGCCGTTCCGGGGCCGGTGCTCGACCCGAGTCCACTGTGGCGATGAGTTCCGCAAGTTCCCGCGTGTATACAAGTGCATCGTCAGGTCCTTCGCCGTCCTTGAGAAGGTATGGAGTCCGACCGTCCAGGCGTTCGACCTCATCAGCCCACACCTGTTGACCATCGGTGCGAAGTTGTACCTCAACTGCGCACCCATCCCTCCTAACGATGGCGTGGATGGCTCTGTATCCGGTTGGCCTGGGTTCCGACACGTAATCGTCAACACGAACGACATCCCAGTTCCGTTCTATGCCGTGCAGCACGCCGTAGGCGGCTTGCTGCGTCGCAACGACCGCCCGGCATCCCCCAACATCCTGCATCTGCGACAGTCGCATACGTTGCTGGCGGTGAAGCTTGTGGATGATTCGGGGTAGTCGCTTGTGCCGCTGCGCTACAACGATGTCGCCCTCGTTGAAGTTCCCCACGTAGTAGCGCAGGTTGGCGCTCACCTTCGTCATCGGGTACGCGAAGGACTGCCGAAATGCCCAGACCGTGGCGATCGCTTCCGACTCGGCGTCACCCATCATGCGGTCGGTCGCGAACCAATCGCGCAGCAGAGCACCAGCCTTGTCCACCTGCGTCTTCGACGGCACGCCCCACACCATACGACGCAATGGTCGTCAGGTCTGGCTCGCACACCCCTCCGTCACACTCGACCATATGACCGACCACGACGACGACCGACCATCACCGACCGACCTCGAGCAGCTCGCCCGCTCGATCTCGATGGACGGCTCTGTAGGCCGGCGTGACGCGCAGGTGATCGCTCAGGCGTTGCGCCGACTGGCGAAGATCGAGCAGGGCGGGCGCGCCTAGCATCGGTCGGCGTGCCCCGCCTCGACGCCGACCCCGACGAGCTGCGCCGGCTGATCGTCGACGAGCAGTGGTCATTTGCCGCGGTCGCACGTCGGTTCGGCGTATCGGACCGGACGGTCGGCAAGCACGCCCGCAAGCTCGGGATCGAGCCCACACGAACATCCATCAGGCGGCCGGAGTTGAACGAGGGGACATGGCTGCGGGATCAGTTCGCAGCGGGCCGCAGCATCCAAGAGGTGGCCGACGAGCTCGGCGCCGATTACGGCACGATCACCCAAGCTCGACGCCGGCAGGGCATCTCCCCGAAGCGGGCACCGAGGCGGACCCCCGACATGGCCGAAGTGTCGCGACGACTCGAGGCCGGCGAATCGATGGCCGCAATCGGGAGGGCGCTCGGTCATCACTCGTCGGTGATCAGTCGGGCGGTTCGGCGGGCAACTTCATAGGTCGCCGAACCACTCGGGTTCGGTTGCCCGGCGGCGGCCGTCGCGGCAGTCATCGCAGGTGTAGCACGACACGATGATGTTCGAGAGCACGAAGGTGCACGGCCAATACGAGGCGGCGGGCTGGTTGCAGGAGTCGCACGTGGTGGGTTCGTAGGCGTCGATGATGTAGCGGGTGTCGTCGGCGGTCGCGCAGGTTCCGCACTGGTGAATGTTGGTCGCCCGGTGCAGGTAAACGGTCGCGGGTGGTCCCTCGCGTTTCCCTTGGAGATGCTCGCAGAACCGCGCGCGCGGGCCGGCAAGCCGGAGCAAGATCAAGTGGTTGTCATTCCCAGCCCCCCGGCCCTCGCTAGCACCATGTGCTGCGCCTGAGGCGTGCCAGATGAGCCGGGCCTCATT
>CAXBAZ010000727.1:0-2540 GCA_963973395.1 uncultured Acidimicrobiaceae bacterium | reverse complement strand
ACCGAGAACGACGTACCACTCCCCGGCTCGGCGTGTGTCTACTGCGGCAACTGCATCCAGGTCTGCCCCACCGGCGCGCTCATGTTCAAGAGCGAACACGACATGCGCGCAGCCGGCACGTGGGACGAGGACGCCCAGACAACCACCGACACGATCTGCGCGTTCTGTGGCGTCGGCTGCAACCTCACGCTGCACGTGCAGGACAACACGATCGTGAAGGTCTCGTCACCGCCCGACAGCGAGATCACACACGGCAACCTGTGCGTGAAGGGTCGGTTCGGCTACCAGCACGCCCAGAACCGCCCGAACGGATAGCGGTGGACGCCATCCGTTCGGGCGGAACGGATCAGTTCAGGAAGCCTTCGTCTTCGAGCCAGCCCCTCGCGACCTCGTCGGCGTCTTCGAGATCGATGCCGAACTGACGGTTCAGCTCGGTGAGCTCGGCGGTGTCGAGTGCCGCACTCACGTCGTTCACCAGGGACGTGAAGTCGTCGCCGTAGGCGTCGACGACTTCCTGGGTGGTGACCGGAACGATGTTGTCGGCGTTGATCAGGCCCTGGTCGTCGTCGAGCACGACCCATCCCTTGTCGGCGATCACACCGTCGGTCGAGAACAGGATCGCGACGTCGATCTCGCCGCCCTCGAGTGCAGCGACCGTGAGCGGTCCGCCACCGTCGAGCGGGACGAACCCGCCCGACAGGTCGATGCCGTACGTCTCGATCAGACCGGGGATGCACGACGCGTTCTCGGGGCAATCGGGGGGTCCGCCGAGCACGAGGTCCTCGGTGAGGTCGCTGACCGCGGTCAGGCCGAACTCGTCGGCGGTCTCCTGGGTGACGACGAAGGAGTTCGAGTCGACCGCGGGCGATGCGTCGAGAGCCACCAGCCCGAGCGGATCGAGCTCGCCCTGCAGCGACTCGGCCGTGGGTCCGATCTCACCGGACGCCACACCGGCGAAGCCGTTCAGGAACTCGAGCGCCGACGCTGCGTACTCCGCGGTGAAGTTGATGTCGCCGCTCTCGAACGCCGTGAACACGAGATCGCGGAAGCCACCCAGCGACTGCTGCTCGACCGGATAGCCGGCCCCGCTCAGCGCCTGGCCGTACAACTCGGCGAGGATCGCGCTCTCGCCGAAGTCCTGGGCACCGATCGTGATCGTCGGCCCGTCGGGAATGTCGCCGTCGCCGGTCGCCTCGGTCGTGTCCGGCTCGGTGGATTCGGGCTCGGTCGTATCCGGCTCGGTCGTCTCGGGCTCGGTCGTGTCGGCGGCTGCGGGTGGCTCGGTGACGACCGGGTCGGCGTCGTCACCGTCGTCGCCACACGCAGTGGCGATCAGGGCGAAGGCACCGACGACCAGTGGCAGGGCGGAGCGGCGAACGTGCATGGTGGATTCCTCTCGATGGACGGACGGAATCACCGTACCCGACGAAGCCACGGGGTGAACCTCGGTTCGAGCACGTTCAGGACGATGTCGACGAGCAGGGCCAGTCCCGCGACCAGGAGTGCACCGGCCAGAATCGTGGATTGGCCGGCGCTGCCACGGGCGAGGCCCGCGACGATGAAGCTCCCCAGGCACTCGTAGCCGACGATCGCGCCGAGAGTGGCGGTGGCGACGATCTGCACCGCCGACACCCGCAACCCGGTGAAGACGAGCGGCAGCGCCGAGGGGAGCTCGACCTTGCGGAGCAACTCGCCACCGGTCATGCCGATACCGCGGCCCGCCTCGACGAACTCTGGTGGCGTGCCGGCGATGCCTGCGTACGTGTTGGTGAACATCGGCGGCACACCGAGCGCGACCAACGCCACGCACGTCGGCCAGAAGCCGAGACCGAATCCGTACTGGATGCTGAGCGGGAAGAGCAGCGCGATGATCGCGAACGACGGAATCGCCCGGCCGATGTTGATCACCGCGACCGACATGATCGGCAGCCAACGGCGATGCGCCAGCAGGATCGCCGACGGGATGGCGATCGCGGCGGCGATGGTGGTATGATATGTCGAATTACGCAGAGGCCCCCACCGCGCACGAGGATGCCGCGCCGTCCGGTCCAACTGTCGGCGGTGGTGAGGAAGTCCCACGTGTCGACGATGACGTTCACGTCGTCGACCTCCGGCGCCACGGGGTGAGGGCACGCTCGACGAGCGCGAGCACCACGTCGACGAGGATCGCGAGCGCGACCGACAACACGGTTCCCACCACGATCGGGGTCGGGAAGCGACGGCTGAGGCCGTCGTCGATGAATGCGCCGTAGCCCCCGTTGCCGATCAGCGCCGTGATCGTGACCAACCCGATGACGGTGACGGTCGCGATGCGGATACCCGCCACGATCGTCGGCAGTGCGAGCGGCAGCTCGACCTGCCACAGTCGGCGCAGCGGCGTGTACCCCATGCCGTCGGCCGCCTCACGCACCGCTGCCGGCACGCCGTCGAGCCCGGCGACGATGTTGCGCACGAAGATCAGGATCGTGTAGCTGACGAGCGCGATCTCGGCGGTGAGCAGGCCGAGGCCGGTGAACGGGATCAGCAACCCGATCAGCGCC
>CAXBAZ010000726.1:0-2548 GCA_963973395.1 uncultured Acidimicrobiaceae bacterium | reverse complement strand
GGGGATCAGCTCGCCGGCCTCGGGGCAGGGGCGGTCGGCCGGGTCGGCGGTCGGGGAGCGCGGCGGCTCCTCGTCGGCGTGGTTCGGCAGGTAGGTGAGCAGCTGCTCGATCAGTTCGGAGCCGGCATCGCGATCCGCGACCACCGCGATCGGCAGCCCGGCGTTCCGCTCGAGGGACGCGGCGGAGCCGAGTTCGTCCTTGGAGATGTCGATCCCGGTGATCTGCCGGACCATGATGGGACCGTTGACGAAGGCGTACGCCGTGTTCGTCATGATCGTGAAGTCGACGAGTCCGAGCAGGAGGGCGGGGCCCGACACGGCCGGTCCGTCGACGATCGCGAACGTCGGCACACGACCGGAGCAGCGGGTCAGGGCGCGTGCGACGCGTCCCCACCCGTCGAGCGCGGCGATGCCCTCTCCGATGTCGGCGCCGGCCGAGTTGATCACCATGACGAACGGGATCTGCTCGTCGAGCGCGGTGACGGCGGCGCGTTCCCATGTCTGGGCCATCGCCTGAGTGAGGGGAGCGGCGGGGTCGACGGCGTCGAACTCGACCCACGAGATCCGTCGGTCGTCGATGACGCGGACCCGCGCCGAGATCGGTCCGGGGAGCCCGGCCGCCACGTTCAGTTCGTCGAGCGACATCGAGGCGGAGACTAGACGCTCCGCTCCGGAGCTCACACGTTGCACTACACGTTGCGATGCAGCGGGAACGTGTCGGTGGTGAGATGGACGCCGGGCTGCTCGTCGGCGTGGGCGTGGACGACCTCGCTGAGGATCAGGGCGACGGCGCTGGTCGCGGCGCTCGGACCGGGACGTCGACGGCGAACCCACGCGACGACACGCCGGGGGAGCTCGGGCACCATCACCCGCTTGAAGTCACCGTCCAGCTGCTTGGGAGCGGCGGTGGCCGGCACGATCGCCGCGCCGTAGGCGTCGAACGCCAGCGAGGCGAGGAGTCGGACGCCGTCGATCTCAGCCTGGGCCCGCAGCGAGACGTCGACGCTGCCGGCGGCACGGTCGAGCACACGGCGCAGGGCGGCGCCCTTCGGTGGGAGCAGGAGCGGTACTTCTTCGAGTTCGCGCAGCGACATGTTGTCGCGTTCGGCGAGGGGATGCGAGGCATGGACGAGCAGGATGAGATCTTCGGCGAACAGCGGCTCGACGATCAGCTCCGGGTCGTCGATCGGGAGGTGGATGATCGCCGCGTTGAGCTGTCCGGACAGTACGCCGGGCACGATCGTGGTGGTGCTGCCTTCGCTCACGATCGGGTGCACCCGCGGATGGCGGTCGGCCACGGCGCCGAGCAACTGGGGCATCAGCCATCTGGCGGTCGTGCCGATCACCCCGATGCGGGCATCCCCCGACACGTCGGAGTCGAGGGAGGCGATGTCGGCCGAGATGTCGTCGATCTCGTGGAGCACCCTCCGGGCTCGCTCGACGACCCGCTCGCCCTCGTCGGTGAGACCACCGTGGGCCCGGTCGACGAGGGTCACGCCGAGCTCACGCTCGAGCTTGGCGACGTGGCCGGACACGTTGGACTGCACGGTGTACAGCGCCCGGGCGGCTGCGGAGAAGGTGCCGTGGTCGGCGACGGCGACGATGGCGGCGAGCTGGCGGACGTCCACGGACGCAAGCTATCACAAAAACAGATGCGAAGTATCGGAGAGTTCTACTTGTCAGATGTGTTGGAGTGCGTGCATACTTTCACAAACAGAACGACGCGAGAACACCCCCCATGTTCCGCTTCGAGGAGATCCCAACAACGTCGGTCCCCCACCGGCAGGGATTTCCAGGTTGAGACGCCCCGATCCCCCATCGGGGCGTTTCCCGTTTTCCGGTCGGCGACCGCGGTGACGACACCGGTGAATTCGTCTGCCGACTGAATTAGTCTGCCGTGGTGGCCAAGCGATCGACCGAGCCGACCGGCGCAGCGTTCTTCGACCTCGATCGAACGCTCCTGCGGGGCGCCAGCGGCGAGGTCTTCTCCGACGCCATGCGCGCGGCGGGATTGGTGACCCGGAACATCCCGGGCGAGAAGCTGATGTACCAGTTCTTCAACACCGTCGGCGAGACGTTGCCGTCGATGGCGCTCGCCCGCCAGGCGGTGAACTTCGCGAAGGGTCGCTCGCGGGCGACGGTGCAGGAGGCGGCCGAGGGTGTCGCCGACCGACTCGTCGAGATGGTGCAACCGTTCGCCGAGGCGGTCTTCACGATGCACCGTGACGAGGGCCGACCGATCGTGCTCGCCACCACCACGCCGTACGACCTCGTCAAACCGTTCGCCGATCGCCTCGGACTCGACGGTGTGATCGCCACCCGCTACGGCGTCGGCGCCGACGACGACACGTACAGCGGCGATCTCGTCGGTCGGTTCGTGTGGTCGGCCGGCAAGCTCGCCGCAGTGCGCGAGTGGGCCGCCGAGCACGACGTCGACCTCGCCGAGAGCTACGCCTACTCCGACAGCGTCTACGACACGCCGCTGCTCGCGGCCGTCGGCCATCCGGTGGTCGTCAACCCCGATCCGCGCATGGTGGTGATGGCGGCC
>CAXBAZ010000725.1:0-2557 GCA_963973395.1 uncultured Acidimicrobiaceae bacterium | reverse complement strand
ACCGTACCGACGAGCGAGGTCGAGCACACTCGGCGAGCTCTTGACGCCCTCCGCCACCATGTTCATCGAGGCGAGGATGTCGTCGATGGTCTGGCCCCGCCCGAGTGCCAGGCCGACCGAGTTGTTGCGGCTCTGCGTCGACGAGCAGGTGGCGATCAGGTCGCCCATGCCCGCCAGGCCGGCGAACGTGCCAGGGTCACCGCCCATCGCCACACCGAGCCGGGTCATCTCCGCGAGGCCGCGGGTGATGAGCGTGGCGCGGGTGTTGTCGCCGAACTCCATGCCCTCGGCCATGCCCGCCGCGATCGCGATCACGTTCTTGACGACACCGGCGACCTCGCAGCCCACGACATCGGGATTGGTGTACACCCGCAGGTTCGGCCGGGTGAGGATCCGTTGGAGTTCGCGTGCGATCGTCTCGTCGGGGATCGCCACCACGCTCGCGGCGGGTTGTCCGGCCATGATCTCCTTGGCGAGGTTCGGGCCGGTCATCACACCGACGGGGCGTCCGGGCATCTCCTCGGCCGCCACCTCGGTCATCCGCATCAGCGTCTCCCGCTCGATGCCCTTGGTGAGGCTCACGATCGGTACCCACGGCCGCAGGTGCTCCGCGGCCTGACGGGCCACGTCGCGGAACCCGTGCGAGGGCGCAGCCAGGATGACGACATCGGCGCCCTCGACCGCCTCGGCCATCGACGCGGTCGCCTGCAACCGATCCGGCAGCGTGAATGCCGGCAGGTAGTCCGGGTTCACCCGCGCCGAGTTGATCTGGTCGGCGAGTTCGGCGCGGCGGGCCCAGAGCATCGTGGGCGTGTTCGCGCTGGCGAGCGCCGCCACGGTCGTTCCCCACGAACCGGCGCCGACGACACCGACACGAATTTCCCGACCGGCTGCCATGTCGGCAGCGTAGGCGCTCGGCCGACCCCGCGGTGTTGCCGGTGCGGTGCTGCGTCGCCGCCGGTCCTCCGGGCCCCGCGATCCGACCGGGCACCGCGTAGCCTCGGGTCGGTGGAGAGGGCCGCACTCGTTCCGATCAAGGGCTTCCACGCCGCCAAGGCGCGTCTGGCGCCCGTGCTGGGAGCGTCGGACCGAGAACGGTTGGCGCGTTACCTCGCGACCCGGGTGATCCAGGCCTTCGGTCCGATCCCGTCGTTCGTCGCCTGCGACGACGAACGCGTCGCCGCTTGGGCCGAAGAGCTCGGAGCCGGTGTGCTGTGGGGTCCTGGCCTCGGCCTGAACGGCGCGATCGACGTCGGGGTCGAGACGCTGGCGGGCAAGGGCATCGACCACGTCGTGATCGCCCACGGCGACCTCCCCCGCCCCGACGCGCTCGCGAGCGTCGCCGTCGACGGCACGATCGTGCTCGTTCCCGACCGTCGACGCGACGGGACCAACGTCATCGCCCGACCCACGTCCGTCCGGTTGCCGGCCGAGTACGGCGCTGGCAGCTTCGACCGCCACCTCGCTGCCGCACTGGAGGCGAACGTGCCGGTGCAGGTGCGAACCGATCCCTACCTGTCGATCGACGTCGACACCATCGACGATTGTCGCCACCCGATCGCCGCCTCGGTGCTCCGGCCGTTCCTGGGCGACACGATGCCCACATGAACGGCAACGAACCCGGACAGCCGGCCAACGCGGTCGCAGCCCACAGCCGGAACCTCCCGACCCCGCGCGTCGCACTCGCGATCGGTGCACACCCCGACGACATCGAGTTCGGCTGCGGAGCGACGCTGGCCAAGTGGGCGGCCGACGGATGCACGATCCATCACCTCGTCTGCACAGACGGCTCGAAGGGCACGTGGGACGCCGCGGCCGACAAGACGGCGCTCGCCGCACAGCGGCAGGCCGCCCGACGGCTCGCCGGCGATCGGGCCGGCGAGTGTCGGTTCCTCGAATACGTCGACGGCGAGCTCGTCAGCGACCTCGTCGCCCGCGGCCGGGTGGCGAGGGTGATCCGCGAGCTGCGGCCCGACGTCGTGCTCGGTCACGATCCGTGGAAGCGGTACCGCCTCCATCCCGATCATCGCCACGCCGGACTCCTCGCCTGTGACGGGGTGGTCGCGGCACGCGACCCACACTTCTATCCCGAGCACGGCATCGCCCATCACCGCCCCGAACGGCTCCTGCTGTTCGAGGCCGACGTGGCCGACCACATCGAGGACGTGACCGGGTGGGTCGAGACCAAGCTGCACGCACTCGAAGCGCACGAGAGTCAGTTCGAGTCCACGATGCACGCCGTCGACGGAGATCAGCTCGGTGCGTTCCGGCGACGGATCGTCGAGCGACTCGAGGGTCTCGGACAGCCCCACGGGATCGGCGCAGCCGAGGTGTTCGCGCTGATCGACGAACTCTGAGAGCAGCTCGACCGACATCCGGACGCGGCGAGGGGCGGGTCGTGCGACCCGCCCCTCACATCGCTCGGTCGAGCAGCGTCAGGACTTCTTGCGCGCTGCAGCCTTCTTGGCCGGAGCCTTCTTGGCCGGAGCCTTCTTGGCCGGCGCCTTCTTGGCCGGAGCCTTCTTGGCCGGCGCCTTCTTGGCCGGAGCCTTCTTGG
>CAXBAZ010000724.1:0-2573 GCA_963973395.1 uncultured Acidimicrobiaceae bacterium | reverse complement strand
GAGCCGCTCCGCACCCAACGACTTGAGCGGATGGGGTGGCCCCTCGGGAGAACGGTGCTGGGCGACCACCTCGACCACCCGGGCCAACGACGCCACGGCGGGCACGTCGCCGTGCAGCATCTGGAACGCCTCCCGGTCGTGCGCGCCCACACCGACCTCGAGTCGGACGGCGCCCGTGCTCGCCTCCTCGACGACCCGGCACACCTCGAGACCACGCACCTCACCGGCCAGCACGCCGTGTTCGACGACCGGTTGGGCGCCGCCCTCGACGATCAGTGGCCGGAACGCCTCGTGGGCCTCCGGCGCCGACGCCGACGCCGGCAACTCGTCAGGTGTCGCCCGCCGCAGCGACCGGCCCTCGGCCACCCAGACCGTGATCGGCAACTCGAACTCGTCGGCCCGCCGCGCGAGGACGCCGGTACCGTCTTCGGCGATCACGTGCAACCGCGCCACACCCGCTCGCACCGCCCAGGCGATCGCCGCACCGAGGCGGCCGGCCGGACGCTCGTCGAGGTAGACCCATCCGTCGTCGCCGTCGCGCAACGCCGCGCCAGGGGCGAACTCCTCGGCGTCACCGGTCGACCGTCCGAGTTCGTCGCCGACCAGCGCCCGCAACTTGATGCCGTTCAGCCGGCTCCGTCGCGCTCCGGAATCGTTCGTGTCACTCACGCGCACCGACCGTATCGCCACGCCGGCGCGAACCGAGTACAGGACTAGGCCACGAAGTACCCGAGCACGTCGGCGATCACCTGGCACTCCGACAGCTCGTTCGCGATCGTCAGTGCGCCGCCCTCGCCCAGACGGCAGATCACGAGGTTCGCGATCGTCTGTCCCGGTGCCAGGTTCAGGTTCGAGGTACCGGGATCATCCTCGCCGTAGGGCCACACGGAGATGAACGACAGCGCCGCCACCTCGGTCGCCGCGACGTTCATCACGACTGCCGTGGCAGTGGCCGGGACGGCTCCGGACCCACCGAGTGCCAGCCGGACCGGACGCCCGGGGCCCACGGCGCCCTGGTCGGAGCCGACCCCGTACCTGGTGTCGAGCACCCGCCGCGGCGGTGTGGCGCGCAGCTGGTCGCCGTTCGACGTGAAGTAGCCGAACACGTCGGCCAACACGTGTCGGTTCCCGCCGGCGCCGCTGATCGTCACCTTGCCGCCCGTACCCAGCTTGCAGATCGCCAGGTTCGGCACGGTGTCGTTGGCGAAGAAGTTGACGTTCGACGTGTCGGGAGCCGGCCCGCCCGTCGGTGCGACGCTGACGAATCCTGGTGCGTCCGGTTCGGTCACCGTCAGGTTGACGACGACCGCCGACGCACCGGACTTCGGGACGCCCGCCCGGTCGGCGACCTGCACGTCCATCGACTCGAGGTGGCCCAGCTTGCCCCGCCGAGCTCCTGCGCCGGTACGCGTGTCGAACAGTCGGGCGGGCGCGAGCGGCTGGAACCTGTCGCCTCCGTCGGCCGCGAAGTAGCCGAACACGTCGACGATGCAGTGGGTCTCGCCGTGCGAGTTGAAGACGTCGATGCACCCGTCGTCGCCGATACCCATCACCACGAGGTTGGGCACGGGCCGGCCGGGCCCGCCGTTGATGTTCGACGTCGTCGGCCGCGCCGTCGAGCCGGGGTAGACCGTGAAGAACATCGGCTGCGTCGCGTCGACCGCGGTGACGTTCGCGACCACGGCGGTGGCCTTCGCGTCCACACCGGCGACGCCGCGCACCTTCACCCTGACCCGTTCCTCGGGCCGAAGCCGTCGCGTGACGACACCACCGGTGCCGTCGCGGGTGTCGGCCACCCGCTTGGGAGTCAGCGGCACGAAACTCGACGGCGGGGTGACGGTCGCAGGTCCTGGGGCGACGCCGCCTCCCGGCTGGATGCCCGGCCCGCGACGGAACAGGCCGAGGTTCTCGAAGTTGCCACCGAGCACCTCGCGCGACCCACCGCCGAGCCAACCGTCGATGATCGACGCGTAGTACGAACGGAAGTCGACGTGATGTGCCATCCGGTCCCAGCGGTTCAGTCCCACCATCGACGGCTGCCGACCGTACATCCCACCCTTGACGTTCTCGCCGAAGACGAAGTGCGGCGCCGACGAACCGTGGTCGGTACCGGCACCGTCGTTGTCCCACGGCGTACGACCGAACTCCGAGAAGGTCATGACCGTGACGCGGCTGCGCCACGCCGGATCGAGCACCTCGAAGAACCGCTTGACGGCCGCGTTCAGCTCCTGCATGCGGAGGGGATGCTGCTCGGGTTGGCCGGCGTGGCTGTCGAAGTCGCCGTAGCCGGCCGTCATGACCCGGAATCCGAGGTTGGCGTTGATCAGACGCGCCGAGACGTCGAGCCGGGCGACGATGTCGGTGCTCGAGAGGTAGTCGGACGACGGGATCACGGGTGCCAGTTGTTGGGCGAGATCCAGCTGATCGACCATCGCCTCGGCGACCGCGGCGAACCACGGGCCGTTGGCACCCGACTGCATCGACCGCATCGCCTGATACCCGCGGCGGCTGCGCGGCGAGTTGTCCGCGCCGTACCCGGGTGTCGACGGCGGCACCACGGTGCCGCGCGACGC
>CAXBAZ010000723.1:0-2577 GCA_963973395.1 uncultured Acidimicrobiaceae bacterium | reverse complement strand
GCGGGGGCGGCCGCGGCGTGCACGACGCTGTGCGGTTCGGCGACGATCGATCCGGTCGTCGCGATCGCTGCTGCCAGGGTGAGATGGATCCGTCGCCGCATCGGGCAACGGTAGTCCACCCCGCAGCGCTCGATTCCGGACGCGACCGATCCGGGCTCGGGCCGGACACTGCGGGTACATTTGTCGTGTGTCCAAGCTGTGCGAGCGTCCGGGATGCTCCGAGATCGGAGCGGCCGAATACGGCATGGTGCCCGAGGACCTGCTGTTCTGGATCGCGCCGATGGCGGGCACGCCGCACGACGACCAGAACGTCCTGTGCCTGCGGCACGCCGACGCGATGAGCGTGCCGCGCGGATGGACGCTCGACGACCGGCGCGAGGAGATCCCGCGGCTGTTCATGCCGCGGCACGCACGCGGGGCTGCACCGACCGCGCAGCGGGGGCGTTCGGCACGACCGAGACGGGCGGCGCCGGCCGAGCCGGTCGAACAGCTCGTCATCGACGGCACGGGCGAGATCGAGCGACCCCCGGTCCGCGACGCCGATCCGGTACCCGCTGCCCCGACGTCCGACGAGACCGACCGGGACATCGACCGGGACATCGACCGGGACATCGACCGGGACTTCGACGAGGCCGGAGCACCGTGGCGGCCGTCGTTCGATCAGGCCAACGACCTCGACGGACTGCTCGAGGTCTCCAGTCCGCTCCTGGCCCGCGCGTTCCGCGGCACCGACCGCCCCCGCGGCTGAACCCGTGAGCCTCCGCACCACCGAGTCGGTGCGTGTGCCCGCGCCGCCGGCGCTGGTCTTCCCGCACGTCGCCGCACTCGACCGGTACCCGCACTGGATGCGTCTCGTGCACGACGCGGTGCCGACCGACAGCGAGGGTGTCCCGACGGCCGACCCGCCGGCCGACCCTCCCGCATGGACCGTCGAGCTGCGGGCACGGGTCGGACCGTTCGCGCGGTCGAAGCAGCTCCGGATGGTGCGTCGGCTCCACGAACCCGATCGGCTCGTCGAATTCGAGCGTGCCGAAGTCGACGGTCGTCAGCACGCACGGTGGGCACTGCGTGTCGACGTCGAGGCAGCCGACGACGACTCGTCGGTCGTCACGATGCACCTCGCCTACGACGGGGCGCTGTGGACCGGCGGTCTGCTCGACCGGGTGCTCGACGACGAGATCCGTCGGGCGCGCGCGGGGCTGACCGCGGTGGTCACCGGCGAGCCCACGCGCTGAGTCGACCGTCGGGCCGGCGTTCCAGCGCCAGATCCATCTCGAAGCACTCGCTCAGCGTGGACGCCGTCAACGCGTCGTCGATGAGGCCCTGTGCGACCGCGCGACCGTCGCGCAGCAGCAACGCGTGCGTGACCCCGTCGGGCACCTCGTCGACGTGGTGCGTCACCATCACGAACGGCGGACCGGCGGCGTCGGCCGCGAGGTCGGCGAGCGCGTGGACCAGCTGTTCACGGCCACCGAGATCGAGCCGGGCGGACGGCTCGTCGAGCAGGATCACCTCGGGATCGGTCATCAACGTGCGGGCCAGGAGCACGCGCTGCTGCTCGCCCGACGACAGCGTCGCCATCGGTCGCCCGGCGAACGCCGCGACCTGCATCCGGTCGAGACACGACCGTGCCTGGCGGCGGTCGTCGTCGTCGTAGCGGTGCCACCACGGTTCGAGTGCGGCGTGCTTGGCGGTCATCACGACGTCGAGCGCCGTCAGCTCCTGGCGGAACTGGCCCGCGAGGGCAGCGGACGCGTACCCGATCCGACGGCGCAGCTGCCGCACGTCGGTACGTCCGAGCGTCTCGCCGAGCACGCTGACCTCGCCGGTCGACGGGTGTTCGTACATGGCCGCGATGCGGAGCAGCGACGTCTTGCCGCTGCCGTTGGCGCCGAGCACCAGCCAGCGCTCCTCCCGACGGACGTGCAGGGTGATGTCGTCGAGGATGCGACGTCCCGACCGCTCGAACACGATCCGGTTCAGTTCGAGTGTCGGCGGGTCGATGGACATACGTGCTGTGTAGTCGCCCGTTCGGGGCGCCACATCGCCGTAACGGAACTGCAATGCAAGATACGCTGCCCCCGCGATGAACCTGGCCGCCCGCCGTTGTCTCGCGCTCGCGATGAGCGCCATGCTGCTGATCGGCGGCGCCGCGCCCGTCGTCGCCCAGACCGACGACGAGGCCGCCGAGCAGGCGGCGCGCGAGATCGCCGACGCCCGCGACCGTGCGAACCAGGCGGCCGAGGACTTCTTCGCGGCAGAGTCGCGTCTCCGGCTGCTCGAACTCGAGCAGGAACGACTGGTGATGGAGCTGGAGGATCTGGCCGACCTCGTCGAAGAACTCCGTCTGGCGGTGGAGTTCGTGGCGGTCAACCGGTTCGTGTCGAGCGGGGCGTCGGGCATCCCGATCCTGACCGATCTACGGCGTCCTACCGAGCAGTTGCACGGCGACGTGCTCGCGACCGTCGTCGCCGAGTCGGGCGCGACCACGCTCGACGACTACGACGCCGCACGCGACGCGCTCGACGACAAGCAGGTCGAGCTCGTCGAATCCCAGGCGGCGGTCGTGGCGCAGCA
>CAXBAZ010000722.1:0-2582 GCA_963973395.1 uncultured Acidimicrobiaceae bacterium | reverse complement strand
GTCCGCTTCACGACGCGTCGGTGCCGGCACCGTCGTCCGCCGCGAGGAACAGCGCTCCGAGCGGTGGCAGCGTGACCACCAGGGAGTGATGGAAGCCGTGGGCATCGACGGGAACCGTGTCTGCCCCACCGTCGTTGCCGGCGCCGCTTCCGCCGTACTCGACGGCGTCGGTGTTGACGAGTTCGGACCATCGCCCGGCCGACGGCACGCCGATGCGCACGTTGTGCTGCGTCGCGGGCGTCGCGTTCACGGCGACCACGACCGGTCGGCCGTCCGACGTGGGATCGACGCGCAGCCAGGTGTAGATGCTGCGGTCGTTGTCGTTGCTGTCGATCCAGCGCATCCCGCCGTGGTCACTGTCGCCCCGGTGGAGCGCTGGCTCGGCCGCGTACACGGCGTTGAGGTCGGCGATGAGCGTGCGGACGCCCCGATGCATGTCGGCGTCGTGGAGCGACCAGTCGAGCGTGGTCTCGTGGTTCCACTCGGACGTGGCCGCCAACTCATCACCCATGAACAGCAACTTCTTGCCCTGCTGCCCCCACTGCATCGCGTACAGCAGCCGCAGGTTCGCGAAGCGCTGCCACTCGTCGCCCGGCATCTTGTTCAGCAGCGAACCCTTGCCGTGCACGACCTCGTCGTGGCTGAGCGGGAGCACGAAGTGTTCACTGGCCGAGTACACGGACCGGAACGTGATCTCGCCGTGGTGCCACTTCCGGTGGATCGGGTCGCGCTCGAGGTACTGGAGCGTGTCGTGCATCCAGCCCATGTCCCACTTGTTGCCGAACCCGAGACCACCGACGTAGGTCGGCCGGCTCACCATCGGCCACGAGGTCGACTCCTCGGCCATCGTCGACACGTCGGGGAACTCGCCGTAGACGGCCTCGTTCAGCTGGCGCAGGAACACGATCGCATCGAGGTTCTCGCGGCCACCGAACTCGTTCGGGATCCACTCGCCGGCGTTGCGCGAGTAGTCGAGATACAGCATCGAGGCGACGGCGTCGACGCGGAGCGCGTCGACGTGGTAGCGGTCGAGCCAGCACACCGCACTCGACACGAGGAACGAGCGGACCTCGTTGCGGCTGTAGTTGAAGATGGCCGAGTTCCAGTCGGGGTGATACCCCTGCCGGGGGTCGGCGTGCTCGTAGAGGTGCGTTCCGTCGAACTCGTAGAGCCCGTGCGCGTCGGTCGGGAAGTGCGACGGGACCCAGTCGAGGATCACGCCGACACCGCGCTGGTGGAGACGGTCGACCATCTTCATGAGGTCCTGCGGCGTGCCGTACCGGGCCGACGGCGCGAAGAAGCCCGTGGTCTGGTAGCCCCACGACCCGTAGAACGGGTGCTCCATGATCGGGAGCAACTCGACGTGTGTGAAGCCGTGCGCCAACACGTGGTCGGCGAGCGGGTCGGCGAGTTCGTCGTACCGCGGAAAGCGTCGGCCGTCGCTCACGTGACGACCCCACGAGCCCAGGTGGACCTCGTAGATCGAGATCGGTGCATCGAGGGCGATCCGCTCGCCGCGCCCGCGCATCCACTCGTCGTCCTGCCAGTCGTAGCGGAGGTCGGCGATGCGCGACGAGGTGGCGGGTGGCTCTTCGGTGGCGGCACCGACGGGGTCCGATTTCTCGGTCACCGTGCCGTCGGCAGCTGTGACTCGGTACAGGTACTGGTCGCCCACACCTGCGCCGTCGACCCAGCCGCTCCAGACGCCCGAGTCGCTCCCGGTCAGGTCGTGGCCACCGCCCCAACCGTCGAACGATCCGATCACCGCCACCCCGCGGGCGTTGGGGGCCCACACCGCGAAGCGCGTGCCGCCCTCCGACGGTTGTGCGCCGAACTGTCGGTGGAGGTAGCGATGTGTGCCTTCGCCGAACAGGTAGTGGTCGAGTTCGCCCAGCCGCCGCGGATCGGGTGACGGTGCGGCGCCCGACTCGGACTCGTCGGCCGCCGCGGTCGCCATTGCCGGTTGCGCGGTGACCTTCCCCGGTCCGGTCGACCCGTCGCTCGGCGCGGCATTCGCGTCCGTCGCCTCGCCGCGCGTGGCCGTCCCGGCCGAGGCCTTGGTAGCGGTTGTCTGCTTCTCAGCTTTCTGCGGAGACGCCGACTTCGTGGTCGCGGTCTTCTTGGCGGCGGCCTTCTCGGGTGCGGCCGTCTCGGCTGCGGCCTTCTTGGCGGCGGCCTTCTTTGGTGTGGCCTTCTTTGGTGTGGCCTTCTTGGCGGCGGCGGACGCCGACTTCGCCACCTTCTCGGCCGCCTGCTTGGCCGACCGCTTGGCGGCGGCGGCCGTGTTCGTGGGTGGCGTCTCGTCGGGCTGGCTCGGCTGGTTGGTCATGATGCCTTTCTGTTCAAGATCGCGAGGCGGTGCCGCACCTGATCGTCGGCGAACACCTCGCTGGCGGATCGG
Source organism: uncultured Acidimicrobiaceae bacterium (assembly GCA_963973395.1). GTDB lineage: Bacteria > Actinomycetota > Acidimicrobiia > Acidimicrobiales > Ilumatobacteraceae > Ilumatobacter. Next base: position 181 of record CAXBAZ010000722.1, on the reverse strand, counting down.
GCGAGTCGGCGCTGCCAGATGCCGGGAAGGACCCGGCCGGGCAGATTGTGGGGACGTCGTTCGTCGAGCAGGTCGTCGAGATCGGCGACGACCATGGCCGCGTCGCTGGTGGCGAGTCGTTCCAGTACGGCGTCGAACAGGTCGTCGACCTGGGCGATGGTGTCGCCGTCGTGGCCAACAA
>CAXBAZ010000721.1:0-2584 GCA_963973395.1 uncultured Acidimicrobiaceae bacterium | reverse complement strand
CGCCGCTCGGAGGAGCGCCGCGCGTCGTCGCTGCGCCGGATCGTCCGCGTTCGGCACACGAGCGGCCCGATGCGACCGTCGTTCGCTGGTCATCCTGGTGGTGACCATGTCGATTCCCCGGCGCTTCTTCCTCAGCATCTCGACCTCCTCGTCGTGTGCTGCACAGAGCCGTGGCGAGGCGCCCAGATACGTGCCTCCGACATCGGCCGTCAATGCTCGGGCAACGAGTCCCACCAGCGACGGACATCGCGCCCACTGATCAGTGGGTTGATCCGAACGAGCCGGGTGCCGCCCGGACCGACGACGGCCAGTCGCGACCATGCGCCGTGCCGCAACTCGACGACCAGGTCGTCGCGCCCGACGACCTGCCGACGCCGGGCGAGCAGTGTCGGGATCTCGAGCGCCGACGCGGTCATCCTCCACGAGGACGCCAACACGATCGCGTCGAGCACCAGCCCGGCACCGACGACGAACAGCAGTCCGGCCACGATCCGGACGATCCACGACGTCCCGGCCGTCGCCGCCACCGCCCCTGCGGCGAACGTGGCGACGCCCGCCCCGACGATCCGGAGTCGGCTGCGCCACGACAGGCGCACCTCGTGCGACATCGTCGGCCCGGCCTACAGGTACTGGCCGGTCTGCATCCGCTCGATCGTCCGCCCGCCCATCGGGCCCTGATCGGCCTCCTCCGACACGAGGGTGCGGATGAACACGATGCGCTCGCCCTTCTTGCCGGAGATCTTCGCCCAGTCGTCGGGGTTCGTGGTGTTCGGCAGGTCCTCGTGTTCCTTGTACTCCTGCTTGATCGACGCCACCAGGTCGGCGGTGCACACGCCCCGCTCGCCACCCCCGATCACGCGCTTGATCGCCAGCTTCTTGGCGCGCCGCACGATGTTCTCGATCATGGCTCCCGACGAGAAATCCTTGTAGTACAGGATCTCCTTGTCGCCGTTCTGGTACGTGACCTCGAGGAACCGGTTGGAGTCGTCGTCGCGGTACATCTCGTCGACGGTGGCCGTGATCATCTCCGGCACCGACTCGGACGCGGCGATCGGGATCTCATCGGTCAGGTAGCGGGCGAAGATCTGTCGTGCGGCGTCGGCGTTCGGACGCTCGATCTTGATCTTCACGTCGAGACGCCCCGGCCGGAGGATCGCCGGGTCGATCAGATCCTCGCGGTTGGTCGCACCGATCACGATCACGTTGCGAAGGCCTTCGACCCCGTCGATCTCGGCCAGCAACTGCGGGACGATCGTCGACTCCATGTCGGAGCTGATGCCGGACCCGCGGGTGCGGAACATCGAATCCATCTCGTCGAAGAAGACGATGACCGGCCACCCCTCCTCGCTCTTCTCGCGTGCTCGTTGGAACACGAGCCGGATCTGGCGCTCGGTCTCGCCGACGTACTTGTTGAGCAGCTCGGGGCCCTTGATGTTGATGAAGTACGAGCGGCCCTTGCCCTCCCCCATCGTCTCGGCGACCTTCTTCGCCAGGCTGTTCGCGACCGCCTTGGCGATGAGGGTCTTGCCGCATCCCGGCGGTCCGTACAGCAAGATCCCCTTCGGGGCGGGCAACCGGTGCTCGGCGAACAACTCCTGGTGCAGGAAGGGCAGCTCGACGGCGTCGGCGATCGCTTCGATCTGCGTGTCGAGACCGCCGATGTCCTCGTAGGAGATGTCGGGCACCTCCTCGAGCAGCAGGTCTTCCACCTCGGGTCGGGGCAGCTTCTCGAGCAACATGTTCGAGCGCGGGTCGAGTCGCATCATGTCGCCGTTGCGGAGGCGGTGACCGCGCAGCACGGTGGCGAGCTCGCACACCCGTTCTTCGTCCGCACGCCCGATCACGATCGCCCGGATGCCGTCGTCCATGACCTCCTTGAGGGTCACGACCTCGCCGATCGTCTCGGGGCGGCGCGCCTCGATCACGGCGAAGCTCTCGTTGAGCGCCACCTCGGCGCCGAGCTCGAGCAGCTTATGGTCGACCTCGGGGTGCAGCTGCACCTTCATCTTGCGGCCGCTGGCGAGCACGTCGACCGTGCCGTCGTCGTTCTTGCCGACGACGACGCCGTACGCGTTCGGCGGCTGGGTGAGCTTGTCGACCTCGTCGCGGAGCGACGCGATGTGCTCGCGGGCTTCGCGCAGGGTGTAGCTCAACTTCTCGTTCTGGGCGGTCGCCTGGGTGAGCTGGCCCTTCGTCTCGAGCAGCCGTTCCTCCAACGTCCGGACACGGTTCGGGGTGTCCGCCAATCGTGAGCGCAGGTGGGCGACTTCCTCGACCATCACCGCGACCTGGGCCTCGAGGGCCGCGACGTCCGCGCCGATCGGCTCGTCGCCCGTGCTGCCGTCGCCCGTGCTGCTGTCGTGTGGAGTCGGTGGTGCCACAGGCCCTCCAAGGGGTGGTCGTGCGGTTGGTCGGGAACTTACACCGCAACTTCGGCCGGTTCCCGGCATCTATGTTTCCACGAACGACACCGGGTAAACTGTCGGGGTATCACGATCCCCTCACAAGGAGACACACATCACATGAAGGTCTGGATCGACCAGGATCTCTGCACCGGCGACGGTCTGTGCGAAGAAATCGCCCC
>CAXBAZ010000720.1:0-2588 GCA_963973395.1 uncultured Acidimicrobiaceae bacterium | reverse complement strand
GGCCGTCGCGATCCGGTCGCGGCCGGCGAGATCGGTGTGGATCGCCACGTCGCGGTAGCCGCGTGCGTCGAGCAGATCGGCCACGGCCGCACGCTGATCGGCACCGATCTCGAGCACGAGGTGGCCGGTGTCGACGAGGTGATCGGGGGCGCCCGAGATCAGACGACGGATGTCGTCGAGCCCGTCGGGTCCGGCGAACAACGCTGTGCCGGGCTCCCAGTCGAGCACCGACCCGTCGAGTTCGGGGGACCCCTCGGCCACGTACGGGGGATTGCTCACGATCACGTCGCACCGCAGGTCGGGTGGCAGCGCTTCGAACCACGATCCGGCACCGATACGGACATTGGTTGCTGCCCGACCGATGCCGGCCAGGTTCGCTCGGGCCACGGCGAGCGCGTCGTCGCTGACGTCGGTGAGCCACACGGACGTGTCGACGATCGGCAATTCGACAGCGAGCGAGAGCCCGATCGCCCCGGAACCGGTGCCGAGGTCGGCGACGATGCGCGGGCCGACCACCGCCGCGGCGAACCCGATCGCGTGCCCCGCGACGAGTTCGGTCTCCGGCCGCGGGATCAGTACCCGACGGTCGACCGCCAGGTCGAGATGACGGAACGACCAGCGTCCCAGCACGTACTGCAGCGGTTCTCCTTGGCGGTAGCGGTCGACCATCGCGTCGAGGTGCGCCATCGTGTTGACGGTCGCCGGATCGTCGAGCACCGCGTCGAGCTCGGCACCGTCGAGCCCGACGGCGACTTCACACAACCACCGAGCCTCGTGCTGCGATCCGACCGCTGTCGCCGTGCGGTCGATGAGCGCTCGGATCGGCACCGGCTCGGCCACGTCAGCCCTCGAACACCGCGAGCTGCTGCGCCCGCTCGTCGACCAGCAGGGGTTCGACCACCATGTCGAGGTCGCCCGACAGCACGTCGGTGAGGCGGTGGACGGTGAAGCCGATCCGGTGATCGGTCACCCGGTTCTCCTTGAAGTTGTAGGTGCGGATCTTCTCGCTCCGGCCACCGCCGCCGACCTGGGCGCGGCGTTCGGCGGCGAGGTCTCCGTGGCGTTCCTGCTGCGCGAGGTCGTACAGGCGGGCCCGCAGCACCTGCATTGCCCGGGCGCGGTTCTGGAGCTGGCTGCGTTGGTCCTGCATGGTGACCACCACACCGCTCGGGACGTGCGTGATCCGCACCGCCGAGTCGGTGGTGTTGACGTGCTGGCCACCGGCGCCCGACGACCGGTACACGTCGATGTCGAGGTCACGTTCGTCGATCGTGATCTCGACCTCGTCGACCTCGGGCAGAACCGCCACGGTGGCCGATGAGGTGTGGACGCGGCCTTGGCTCTCGGTCACCGGGACCCGTTGCACACGGTGCGGGCCACCCTCGAACTTGAGATGCTGCCACGCGTCGGCGCCGCGGACCACGAACGTGACCTGGTTGAGGCCGCCGAGGTCGCTCGGTGTCTGCGAGAGCTGCTCCACCTTCCACTTTCGCCGCGCTGCGTACGCGAGGTACATCTCATGGAGGTCGCGGGCGAACAGGTTCGCTTCCTCGCCACCCTCGGCGCCGCGGATCTCGATGATCACCGCCCGACCGGCGTGTGGGTCGCGCGGCAGCAGGAGCTCGCGCAACCGCCCCTCGAGCCGTTCGAGGTCACGTTCGGCCGCGGCGACTTCGTCGGCGGCCATCGACCGGCCCTCGGGGTCGGGATCGTCGAGCATCTCACGGGCGGTGTCGAGGTCACCGCTGCGCTCCACGTGCTCACGATGCACGGCGACGAGCGGTTCGAGCTCGCGGTACCGCTGCGAGACCGTGCGGAGCCGGTCGGGATCTCCGATGGTCGCAGGGTCGGCGAGGCGTGCCTCGAGTTCACGGAACTCGGCGGCGACGGCGACCAATCGGGCGGACACACCTGGATCGAGCATGGCACTGGGAGGCTACCCGGCTGCCGGTCTCCGGCAATCTTGAGTTGCCAACGCTCAGGATTCATGTATCATGATGACTGTCCTCATCGGACAACAGTCTCATCCATCCGAACACACGACATCACCACATCACTGGAGGCAACACCATGCTGGTACGGCATCGCACCTACACCCCGACCTTCAACGACCGCCCCTTCGATCGTTCGTTCGACCGGGCGTTCGAGCAGCTCACGAACTCGTTCTTCGACACCCGCCGAGCCCAGGGCCCGGTGGTCGACGGGGCCTGGACCGACGACGAATACGTCCTCACCGTCGATCTGCCCGGCGTTCCGGCCGAAGCCGTGTCGGTCGAGGTCACCGGCACCACGCTGACCCTCGGCGCCACCACCGACTCGCTCGACTGGAAGCGGTCGCTCCGACTCGGTGGCCGGCTCGACCCCGACAAGGTCGGCGCCAATCACCGTGACGGTCGTCTGACGGTGCGCATCGGTGCCGTCGACGAGCCCGAGCCGCGTTCGATCGCGATCGACACGAGCGCCCCCGAGCGTGCGATCGAAGCGCAGTCGAGCGAGGCTGCGTCCGACGATCAGTCGGACGAGATGACGTCGACCGACACGAACGACACCGAGTGACGCAGCCGGTCGGCGATCTCGCCGACCAGTCC
>CAXBAZ010000719.1:0-2594 GCA_963973395.1 uncultured Acidimicrobiaceae bacterium | reverse complement strand
GGCGGTGATGTTCTCCTGGAGGGCGGACAGGTTCTCGCCGACGCGCTCGCGCACCGACAGGTAGGCACGGTTCGAATCGCGCTGGAAGCGGATCGAGGCGGCGACGATGAACGGCATCACGAGCAGCGCCAGCAGCGTCAGCTCCCATGACATGATCAGCAGGACGACGAGTGCGAACGTGACCAGGATCGCGGCCGACACGAACTGGAGCAGTCCCCACTGCACCAGCTCGGACATCGACTCGATGTCGGCGGTCATGCGCGACACGAGCACCCCGGCCTGGTTCCGGTCGAAGAACGCCAGCGACTGCTTCTGGATGTGTCCGAACAGACGCAGCCGGAGTGCGCGCAGGAAACCCTCCCCGGCCCGGTTCACGTAGACGTACTGCTGCCGGCTGCCGAGGAAGGCGACGAGCGCGACCCCGATGTAGAGCCCGACGGCGAGGTTGAGTGCGCCGGCGTCGTCGGCGCGGATGCCGCTGTCGATGCCGTACCGCAGGAGCAGCGGACCGAGCAGCGTGGTGCTCGTGGAGAGGGCGATGAAGCCGAGCGCGGCGAGCGCGAGCCGACGTTGCGGGGCGGCGAGCCGAGCGGTGCGCCGGATCACCTGCCTGGTCTGCTCGCGGTCGAGCTTGTCGTCGTCGCTGACGGCGTGCGCGGCCCACATGTCAGTCGCCCCCCGTCGGTGCCGTGGGCGCCGCAGCGGCGTCGTTCGCACCCGCGGCCGCGAGCACCTCCCGGTACCGGTCGTCGGTGGCGAGCAGCTCGTCGTGCGTGCCGTCGGCGAGGACCCGGCCGTTGCCGACCAGTACGACCCGATCGGCCATCGCGATCGTGCCCGGACGGTGGGCGATGACGATCGTCGTGCGGCCGTCCATGACCGTGCGCATCGCGGCGCGGATCTCGTGCTCCTTCGACGGGTCGACGGCGCTGGTCGCGTCGTCGAGGATCAGCACGCTGGGATCGCTGACGACGGCGCGGGCGATCGCGATCCGCTGCCGCTGACCGCCCGACAGCGAGAATCCACATTCGCCGAGGATCGTCGAGTAGCCGTGCGGCAGCTCGTCGATGAAGTCGGCCGCACCGGCGAGTTCGGCCGCCCGTCGCACGGTGGCCTCGTCGGCCTCGGGGCAGGCGAAGGCGATGTTGGCCGCGACGGTGTCGTGGAAGAGCAGGGTGTCCTCGAACACGAGGCCGACGGCGCGCCGGACATCGTGCACCGATCGCTCCCGCAGGTCGACACCGTCGAGCCGGACCGAGCCGCGCTGCGGATCGTAGAACCGCACCAGCAGGCGGGCGACGGTCGACTTGCCCGACCCGGTACCGCCCACCAGTGCCACCGACGTGCCCGGCGCGATGTCGAGCGTGAAACCGTCGAGCACCGGTTCGTCGGCGTCGTACCCGAACGTCACGTCCTCGAAGTGCACCGCCCCGGCCCGCTCGGGGAGTCGACCCACCACCGGCCCGTCGACGATCTGCGGCGTGGTGCCGAGCACGTGGTCGATCCGTTCGAGCGCCGCGGTGGCCCGCTGGCCGAAGGCGACGGTCATGCCGATCGTCCGCAGCGGCCAGACGAGCAGCTGCACGTAGAAGTTGAACGCGACGAGTTCGCCGATCGAGAGCTGACCGTCGAGCACCCGATGACCGCCCACGGCCAGCACCGCGATGATGCCGGCTGCGGGGAGGAGCTCCATCAGGGGGAGGTAGGTGGCACGGACCTGCGCGGCGACGAGCGACTCACGCTGGATGTCGTCGGCCTCCACCTCCAGCTTGGCGGCCTGCACCCGTTCGGCACCGAACCCCTTGATCACCCGCACACCCGACACGGTCTCCTCCACGACGCCGGCGAGCTGCGCCTGCTCCTGCTGGACCGCGCGCACCGCCGGATGGACCCGATTGGAGAAGCGCATGGCGGCGACGTACAGCAGTGGGAGCGCCGCCAGCGCGCACAGTGCCAGCACGGGGTCGAGCACCACCAGCACCACGCCGACCGACACGATCAGGGCGACGTTCGACAGTGTCAGCGGGATCATCACCACGAACGACTGGATCTGGTTCAGGTCGCTCGACGCCCGACTCATCAACTGCCCGGTCTGGGCGCGGTCGTGGTAGCCGATGTGGAGACCGAGGATGTGTTCGAGCAGCTGCTCACGCAGGCGCCGCTCGGTGAGCCGGCTCTGACTGAACGCCACGTACCGCCGCAGCGCGGTGAACGTGCCGGTCATCAGCCCGGCACAGGCGATCAACAGCGCCCACCCCCAGGAACTGCCGGCCCCCTCGATCGATCGATCGATGGCCAGGCCGGTGAGGAGCGGGATCGCGACCTTGCCGACGGTCCAGAGCAGCCCGATGCCGACGCCCAGCGCCAGCCCCTTCCACTGCCGACGGATCAGAGCGAGCAGCGGTTGCCACTTCGCCCGGTCGCGATCGTCGTGTTCGTGGTTCCCTCGGCCTCCGTCAGTCACAGTCGTGGTCGAGGGTATCCCGACCTCACGGCGAGCGACGGGGCGGATCGCGAACGGACCGCGCCGGAATGTCAGCCGCCCAGCAGCTCCCGGACCCGGTCCAGGTTCTTCAACCGCACCCGCTGGGCCA
>CAXBAZ010000718.1:0-2604 GCA_963973395.1 uncultured Acidimicrobiaceae bacterium | reverse complement strand
GCCGCGCCCCGTTCCAGTGGGGCACCGACTACCGCGCCGGCGACCAACAGGGCGTGGTGCACCGCGGGATCATCTTCGCCACCTACGCCTCCAAGACGGTGATCAGTCAGAAGAAGGGCGACAAGCGGATCCGCTCAGCGATCGAGCTCGGCGACCCGCGCGTCCGGGAGAACCCGACCGCCCTGTTCGCCCGGTCGATCAAGACGATCCAGAACGCGGTCGACCGCGTCAAGACCTTCATCATGTGAGGAGAGACCATGCCCGACGACACGGTGCTCGACGAGCTGTACCCGTACCCGCGCGACCCGAAGTTCCACCCGCTGGCGTGCCTGTTCTTCAACATGCCGCACCTGGCGGTGGACGCGGACGGCGCGCACGCCATGGCCAAATGGGTGTTCGACCATCTCGGCTGTGATGGCCCCGGCACCGCGGCACCGCCAACGGTGAAGTACGACGCGCTCGGCGGGTCCGGTGCGCCGCACGAGCACGGGGTGTGGATCACCGCCGACTCGGCTCGGATGACGGTCCAGGTGACGACCCCGGAGAAGGACCTGACCGAGATGGACGAGGCGGAGTTGGCGGAGTACATCACCAACGCGAAGGCTGCACTGGTGGCGAAGCGGGCCCGCACCGCGAAGGAGGCGTGACCGCCCCTCGGAATCCTGTTTGCACTGCTAGAATGGGTGCAACAAGACGGCCCCGAAGGTGCGCTAACACCATCCGGGGCCTGACCACAACGACACGATTGGAGCGTGCGTTATGGCTGACGATCAGCCTACCCCCGAAGAATGGCGACCCGTAGTCGGGTACGAGGGAATCTACGAGATCATGATTGATGGTCGAGTTCGGGCACTCGACAGAGTCATCACCGACAGCGTCGGACACACTTATCTGAGGCGTGGCGGCGAGAAGGTCGTCCACGTGGGGGACTCTGGCTATTGCTGCGTGACCCTGTCGCAAGGCGGGCGCAATCGGATCGTCAAAGTGCATAGTCTCATCTTCGAGGCATTCGTTGGGCCGATCCCCGAGGGGGCGATTGTCCGACACCTCAATGACGTAAAGACGGACAACCGGCTAGAGAACCTAGCACTCGGGACTCACGCCGACAATCGTCATGACTCAGTTCGGAACGGGACGCATCACCAGGCGAACCTGACCCATTGCCCAGAGGGCCACCCGTACGACGATGCCAACACTCGGTATATGCAGCCGGGAAATCGCCGCTACTGCGGAGAGTGCCATCGCCTCCGAGGGAAGGCGTGGAAGGACGCGAACCGAGAGAAGGTGCGCGCTGCGAACCGCGAGTACATGCGCACCTACAGAAAGCGCGTGAGAGGTTAATCGACCCCAGAGCCCCCGGTTGAACGCCGGGGGTTCCGCCATTTAGGAGGGCAGTAGTCACGGGAATCAATTTAAGCGGCAATGTCCCGACGACGCCGGGTACGCCGGGCGGGATCGCGCAGGCGATCCATGACGCGATCGCCGCTGCCGGTGGTATCGGTGGCGTGATTGCTGGTGTGTTTACCGGCATCGTGGGCGGGCTCGTGGGCGCGGTGCAGTCGATCGCCGGCATGATCGGCGGACTGTTCGCTCTTGGCCGGCAGGACACGGCGCGGGTGGATCAAGCGCGGGCTGACGCGGAGAACGCCATCGTCGACCGCATGAGCGATTCCGTCCAGTTCGTAGACCAGGTCCAGCGTGTCGGTGGCGCATACATGGGCTACAACACGTTCCGGTTCGACAACGGTGAAACGCTGGCGCATGTCGTCCCATTGAGTGAGCCGGTGCCGCTCGCCGCTGGGACGGGCTGGATTCCGCCGCACACTCCCCTGACTCACAGTACCGATCACCGGTACCCCGGTGGCACCACCACACAACAGGTCAACACCCGCGAAATCCTCGCCCGCGGATCTGGACAGTTGGAGTTACAGGAGTCGGGGCTGTGGATCATCGACTTCCAGGTGTCGGTCCTGCAGGGGACCGGGTTCACGTCGCAGCCTGTGGACGTGTGGTGCCATGTCACACCGGCTGATGATCCGTGGATTCCTGTGGGGCCGCCGGAGGTGGCATCAGCGTCCGGGAATCCGATGCCTGGCCAGCAGTCTGCGAATCATCGAGATAGTGGCGTGTTTGAGTTCCGTCCTCTGTCGATCGTTGCGGCGTATGGGCGTGCTAGTGGCTACGTGGGGGTGCGTGATTCGCCATTCACGGGCGGCAACTCGATAAGTGGGACCGTTGTCGCGTCACTTCCGACCGGAGCGTGGAAGGTCACTTTGTCGTGCAACTCGTGGGAGAAGGCGGGCGGCGCGATGTCCACCTACGTGTATGCCACAAAGATCAACTCGGAGACGCTGCAGCAGCAGATCGACGCATTGAAGGTGTCGTTCGAGCAGGCGTTGCCGGGGTTGCCGGTGCCCCTCGACCTCGACGAGGCGTCGATCGCGGCGATGGTCGCCGAGGCTGACGCGATCGACGTGCTGAATGAGGAGCCCGAGCCGTGACCGATGACGTGTCCCCTGTGGTGCGGCGGGCCGCCGATCTTGATGCGCTGGACACGGTCCTGTGCCGGTTGTGTGAATCCGGTGACGAGGTGTCGGCGGTGAA
>CAXBAZ010000717.1:0-2604 GCA_963973395.1 uncultured Acidimicrobiaceae bacterium | reverse complement strand
AACAGCCGCACCGCATCAAGTACAAGAAGCTCGCGTAGATCGCTCGCGTCGATCGACAGACGCCGCCCCGGGCGCCCACCTCGCCGTGCCGGCCGACCGTGATGGTCGACCGGCACGGTTCTCCCCCGGCCCGGGTCAGCAGCCGCAGGTCACATGTTGGTCGTCACGACGCGGTTACTGATCGGGGGCCATGCCGCATGTCAACCGACGCTTCAGCATCGGCGCGTCACCACGGCATCGTGCCGTAGTACCCGGCGAACGGTTCGCGTCGCTCGGGATGCGCCCACTCGTCGTGGTGGTCCGGGGCATCTTTGACCTGGTCCTTCGTCATGTCGACGAACACCTTGCGGCCGTCCAGATCGATCTGTTTGACCGCTCGGGCCGGCACGACACGCTTCTTCCCGAAGATCCAGAAGCCGGTGTCGACCACGAGGTACGAATCGCCGGCCGCGCCGCTCCACTCGTCGACTTTGCCGATGTGCCCGTCGGTGGCTTCGACGTCGAATCCGTCCAGGTCGAGATCGGTGGTCTCGATCTCGAGGCGATAGCTCCACAGGTCGGTCATGATGAACTCCTTTGTCCATGCACCCGCTGCGGTTCACGTACCCCGCGCGACCGGTGACGAAACCCCGGATGGCGGCGAGTCGGGGTGTCCGATTTTCGTAGTCTGAGCCCGTGGTTCACGAGCTGTCGCGTCGCGATGCGCGCCGCATCGCCGTCCGGGCACAGCTGCTCGACGCCGACGCCGAACCGGACGGCCTGTTCGAGGTCGCCCGGCACCTGACGATGCTGCAGCTCGACCGGACGACCGCGGTGGCCCCCAGTGCGGAGCTGGTGGCGTGGAGCCGACTCGGCGACCGCTGCTCGCTCGGTGACGTCGAACACGCGGTCGACCATCTCGAACTCGTCGAGCTCAACGGAATGGCCAGGCCGCCCGAGGACATCGCCCTCTACCGCGCCGACATGGCCCGGTGGATCGACAAGCCGAACCAGACGGAGTGGGAGGAGGATGTTCGCGACTGGATGGCGGCGAACGAGGCGTGCCGACAGGACATCCTCGCGATGCTGCGATCGGACGGCCCGTTGCCGGCCGGCGAGTTCCCCGACACCACGGTCGTGCCATGGCGATCGTCGGGGTGGAACAACGACCGCAACGTCGGGATGCTGCTCGACCTGATGGTGGCCAGAGGCGACGTCGCATCCGCCGGACGCGACAACGGTGTCCGGCTGTGGGACCTGGCGTCACGCATCTACCGGGACGACCCGGCCGTCCCGTCGGACGAAGCGCGGGTGATCCGCGACCAGCGGCGGCTGGCGGCGCTGGGGATCGCGCGGTCGAAGGCCCCGGAAAGGGGGTTCGCCCGAACCGAACAGCGTCGGCGACGCCGGTGAGCCCGCCGTCGTCGAGGGCGTCCGCGGCCGGTGGCGGGTCGACCCGTCGTATCTCGGTCGACGATTCGCCGGACGGCTCGCGATCCTCTCCCCGCTCGATCGCCTGACCTTCGACCGAAAACGAATGACCGACCTGTTCGAGTTCGACTACCAACTCGAGATGTACAAGCCCGCAGCCACGCGTCGATGGGGCTACTGGGCGATGCCGATCCTGTACGGCGATCGACTCGTCGGCAAGCTCGACGCCCGATCCGACCACGGGTCGGGCGTGCTGCGGGTGCACGCCGTGCACCGCGACATCGAGTTCTCCGCGTCGATGGACACCAAGCTCGACCGCGAGCTCCGCGCGCTGGCCCGCTGGCTCGATCTAGAGCTCGCGGTCGAGAAGTGACGCCGGGCGGCCGGTCGGCCGCTGTCTCAGCAGAGCTACAGTCCGCGGCATGGTCGCGACGACGGAGACATCATCGGCTCGCGAGTCGGCGATACGACTGGTGGGCGAGTACGTGGACTCCGGCGAGTTCGAACGGGAGCTGGGTGCTCGCGTCGCCCACCGGACCGAGAGCCAGTTGCTGCCCGGGTCGTTACCGGCTCTACGTCGGTATCTCGACGAGGAGCTCGTCCCAGCCTTCCTGGCCATGGGTTTCGAGACGACGATCATCGAGAGCCCGGTCGCAGGCGGCCCGCCGGCGCTGCTCGCCGAGCGCCTCGAGGAGCCTGCCCACGCGACGATCCTGAGCTACGGACATGGCGACGTGATCGTCGGGCAGGACGACCGTTGGACACGGGGTGCCGGCCCCTGGGAGCTCGCACGGGAAGGTGACCGCCTCTACGGGCGCGGCAGCGCCGACAACAAGGCCCAGCACACGATCAACATGGCGGCGCTCCGAGCGGTGATCGAGGCGCGCGGCGGATCGCTGGGGTTCAACGCGAAGTACCTCGTCGAGATGGGTGAGGAGGCCGGTTCGGTCGGGCTCGACGCGCTCGTCGCCGAGCATCGCGACGCGCTCGCGGCCGACGTGCTGATCGCGTCCGATGGGCCGCGGGTGTCGCCCGCCCGACCGACCATGTCGCTCGGCTGCCGCGGCGCGGTCAACTTCGACCTCGTGGTCGATCTGCGCGACGGCGCGCACCACTCGGGCAACTGGGGCGGCCTGATCGCCGACCCTGGCCTGATACTCGCCAACGCCTTGGCCTCGATCGTCGGCCCCACCG
>CAXBAZ010000716.1:0-2618 GCA_963973395.1 uncultured Acidimicrobiaceae bacterium | reverse complement strand
GCTCGTCGTCGCACAACTGCCGGTAGGCCTCGATCTGCGAGGCCGTCTCGGCCGTGTTCCAGCCGAGTTCGCCGGCCAGCAGTGCGGCGACGCCGGGGGCGGCGGCGAGGCACGCGGCGCGGTGCTGGAGGTGGGCGCGGGTGCGACGTGTGAGCACGTCGACCAGCGTGGTCGCCATCTCGTGTCGGACCGCGAACACGGCCTCGGCCCGGATGTAGCGCAGCCCCGGGACGAGCGCGTCGCCGAGGTTCGGGTCGGCGTCGACCAGGGCGAGGACCGTCGCCAGCCGCAGGCGGGCGGTGCGGCACCTCGCCCGGCGGTCGAGGAGGCGGAGGACGACGTCGACGGTGTCCTCGGCCATCTCGCGGTAGGTCGTGAGCTTGCCGCCCGTGACGGTGACGACGCCCGACGGGCTCGTCGTGATCGCGTGGCGGCGCGAGAGATCGGCGGTCCGCCCCGACGACGCCTGCTTGACGAGCGGTCGCAACCCCGCCCACACACCGGTGACGTCGTCGCGGGTGATCGTGGTCGTCAGGTGATGGTTGGCGGCGCCGAGCACGTACTCGAGATCGTCGTCGTTGGTCTGGGCGCGATCGAGGTCGTCGACGAAGTCGGTGTCGGTCGTGCCGATGTAGCAGTGGTCGAAACCGCCGTCGGGCCGTTCGACCCACGGCACGAGGAAGAGGCTGCGCTTGTCGCCGGGCACCGAGATGATGACCGCGATGTCGTTGCGCACGAGCTCCCATGGGACGGTCACATGGACACCCTTGGCGGGGCGCAGCGAGTCGGCGTCGACGCCGTCGTCGAGGTCGCGGATCTCGTCGGCCCACACACCGGTCGCCGAGACGACCGCGCGCGCCCGCACCGTGATCTCGCCCGCGCCGGTGTCGACCCGTGCGCCGTCGACGCGGCCGTCGGCAGCGGTCGTGACACCGACGACGGAGCATCGGTTGGCCACGACGGCCCCGTGGGCCGCGGCGGTTCGGGCGATCGTGAGGGTGAGTCGCGCGTCGTCGGCGGAAGCGTCGTAGTACACGAAGCCCGACGACAGCTTGTCGGGGGGCATCGTCGGGCAGTGCGCGAGCGCGTCGTCGGCACCCAGCCGTCGATGGCGCTTGCCGATCCGGAGGCCGCCGGTGGCGTCGTACATCCAGAGTGCCGATCGGAGGGCCTTGGCGATCTTGCGGGAGACCGGACCGTCCTTCGTGAGCACCGGGATGAGGAACGGCAGCACCGACACCAGGTGAGGGGCATTGCGGAGCAATCGTTGACGCTCGCGGAGCGCCTGGTACACGAGGCGGATGTCGCCCTGCTGCAGGTACCGCAACCCGCCGTGGATCAACTTCGAACTCTTCGAGGAAGTGCCCGACGCGAAGTCGTCGCGCTCGACGAGCGCGACCGAGAGCCCTCGCGAGGCTGCGTCGAGCGCCACGCCTGCGCCAGTGATACCGCCGCCGATCACGAGCACGTCGAACCTGGAGGCGGCGAGCCGCCCGACCATCGCCGCTCGCTCGAACGCTGGTGGCGGAGGAGCGGACACGGCCCCAATCTAGGCCGTCGAGGTCGAGCCGACGTTGGCCGGTCGATCTGATTCTTGACTCAGTCCAGAATCGTGTGCCATGATGACGGACGATGACCGCCGACGTCCGAGACCTCCTGCGCCGGCACGGCGTCCAGGTCACGGCGCAGCGGTTGGCGATCATGACGTCGCTCGCGGAGCGGCCGCACTCGACCGCCGACGAACTGGCCGACGACGTCCGATCGGTGATCGGGTCGATCTCGCGCCAGGCCGTGTACGACACCCTCGGCGTCCTGATCGACAAGCAGTTGATCCGACGGATCCAGCCGGCCGGGTCGGCCGCTCGCTACGAAGATCGTGTCGGCGACAACCACCACCACCTCGTCTGTCGAGGTTGTGGCGTCATGTTCGACATCGACTGCGCCGTCGGTGAGGTGCCCTGCCTCACCGCCGACGACGATCACGGTTTCGAGATCGACGAAGCCGAGGTCGTGTACTGGGGCCGGTGCCCGGCGTGCCGTCTCGCCGTCACCGAATCGTCCACGCCATCGTCCACGCCATCGCCCACCCCATCAACGACAACCCGCAACACATAGGAGGAGCGCACATGTCCGACCATCAGGTAGACACACCACCACCCGAGACCGGCAACGAGTCCGACGTCTGGGAGATCAACGAGAGCCACAAGGGCTGTCCCGTGATCCACGGCCCGAACGCCGGGCACCTCGGCAAGGGGCAGACGTCGAACCAGCACTGGTGGCCGAACCAGCTCGACCTGCGGATGCTGCACCAGCACCACCCCGCGTCCAACCCGCTCGGCGACGACTTCGACTATGCGGAAGCGTTCAAGGGCCTCGACTACGAGGCGCTCAAGCAGGATCTGCGTGACCTGATGACCGACTCGAAGGAGTGGTGGCCCGCCGACTACGGCCATTACGGCCCGCTCTTCATCCGCATGTCGTGGCACGCCGCGGGCACGTACCGCGTCGAGGACGGCCGCGGCGGTGGCAACACCGGCAACCAGCGGTTCGCCCCGCTCAACAGCTGGCCCGACAACGGCAACCTCGACAAGGCCCGTGCGCTGCTGCTGCCGATCAAG
>CAXBAZ010000715.1:0-2621 GCA_963973395.1 uncultured Acidimicrobiaceae bacterium | reverse complement strand
AGGCGGGGCCGTCGAAACGTCTGCGCAAGGCGCTCTCCCGGGTCGAATCCGACTACGAGGCGGTGCTGATCGACTGTCCCCCGTCGCTCGGCAGCCTCACGAGGAGCGCACTCACCGCGGCCCGACACGCGCTGGTCGTGGTGGAACCATCGGCGCTGGGCCTGCGGGGCATCGGCGGCGTCGCCGATCTCATCGACGACGTCTGGGACTCGACCAATCCCGATGTCGAACTCTGCGGCGTCGTGCTGAACCGGGTGCCGGCGGTGTCACGGGAGGCGGAACGGCGGATCGACGAACTCGCACGGATCGTGAGCCGAGCGGCGATCTGGACCCCCGAGGTCCCCCAGCGCGTCGTCTTCAACCAGGCGGTCGGTGAACGGCGGTCGATCCATTCATACGGCAGCCGCGCCGCCGAACCGATCATGGTGTTCGACGCACTGTGGCGCAGGGTGCGCGGGGTCGTGCGCGCCGCAACGGCCTGACGCCCGGCGTCAGGCCTCCGGGATGTCGACCAGGCGCAGCCCGGCGCCACGGTCGAACGTGAGAGCCGCGCGACCGGTCACCAGGCGTTGGATGCCCTCACCGAGGATCTCGTTGCGCCACCCGTGCGAGAGGCGCGCCGACTCCTCGTTCGACAGGAACGCGACGAGATCGGCCCGGGTCGCGAGCGTCGACGTGTCGATCCGCTCGGACTTCGCCACCTGGCTCACCCACGCCGAGATCAGTGTCACCGCAGGTCGCAGATCACGTTCGAGATCGTCGACGGCGCCGCGGGGCTCGGGGGGTTCGGCCGTCTTGCCGGCCTGGACGGCTTCGAGGATCTGCACGGCGACCTTGCCACGGCTGAAGCGCTCGTCGACGCCGCGGGCCTGCGAGAGCTCCTTGTCGTTGCTCGGCTGACGCTGTGCGATGCCCAGGATCGCCAGATCGGGAAGCACCTGGCGCACCGGCACGTTGCGCTCCATCGCGGTCCGCTCGCGCCATGCGGCGAGCGCCTGTGCGATCGCACGCGGCCGCGGCCGAAGGCCCCGGACGTCTTTCAACCTGGCCCACGCATCGTCGGGTTGCTGGCCGCTGACCGGCCGATCGCGGAGTTCCCGGCACGCCTGCATCACCCAGTCGAGCCGGTCGAGCTCCTCCAGCTGCGCGGTGAGCTTGTCCTGCAGCTCGAGGAGGTACGCCACGTCGAGCGCGGCGTACTCGCGCTGAGCGTCGGTGAGCGGACGCCGGAGCCAATCGGTCAGGCGATCGCCTTTCGGCGGATTGACGCCGATCTCACCGTTCAGGATCGCGACCAGCGACGGTGTTCCGTAGCCGACGAATCCGCCTGCGATCTGGGTGTCGAAGAATCGTTCGGGCACCGCTCCGACCGCGTGCGTGAGCACGTCGAGATCCTGCTGAGCGGCGTGGAACACGGCGACGACGTCAGACTCGAAGAGTGGTCGCAGCGCCGTGATGTCGAGCGCGAGCGGATCGATCAGGACCAGATGGTCGGGCCAGGCGATCTGGACGAGCGCCAGCGCCGGGAAGTACGTGCGCTCCCGGTGGAACTCGGTGTCGATCGCGTATCGGGGCTGATCGAGCAGCTCGAGGACGATCGATTCGAGATCGTCCTGCTCGTCGACCCAGCGGTGCGGGAAGGAGGTCGTCACGCCGGGCCGGATGCCACGTCTCGACCGGACGCGATCCAGGCGAGCGTGCCGCCTGCGACGTTGGCGACGTCGACGCCCTGACCAGCGACGAACTCGCACGCCTGCATGCTCCGACCACCCGACCGGCAGATCACGTAGGTCGTGTCGTCACCACGGAACGCATCGACGTTGTCGGGCACCGTGGCGAGCGGCACGAGGTGCACGCCGGGCACCCGCGCCTCCTCGAACTCGGAGGGCTCACGCACGTCGATCACGCGCCCACCCTGGTCGATGATGGCGGCCAACTCGTCGACCGTGATCTCCTGGATCGTCATACGGAGACGAAGGTTACCCGGGATTGCCCAGGTCGTCGGGGGTGTTGATGTTCCGAACGACGTCCGGGGCGGCATCGACGTCGGTCACACGCAACGCCGCCAGCGCCTCCCGATACGACGTCACGCCCGCGTCGACGAGTTCACCGAGTCGTGGACCGAGGCCACTGCGCCACCAGGACACCAGGTGGCGACGACCATCGGCGACGACGACCGCCACGTCGACGTCGCGTTCGGATCCGGCGGCGGCGAGGGCGGTGATGGTCGCCCCGTCGAGGTCGACGAGATCACAGGCGGCGACGACGACGTCGCTCCCCTCGTGGCGTTCGAGCGCGTCGCGGATCGCGGCGAGCGGTCCGGTCCCCGGCGTGCGGTCGGGCACCGCTTCGAGTCCGTACTCGGTGATCGCGGCGACATCGCCACCCTGGCACTCGACCGGGTGACACCCGGCTTCCCACATGGCATCGGCGACCCGGACCGCCATCGGCTTGTCACCGACGAACAGGGTCGCCTTGTCCACACCCATCCGCGTGCTCGCCCCACCGGTCAGTACCACGCCGACGGGATGACGCCCGGTCATGATCGCTGCATCGCCTCCACGTACTCGGGCGGCACACCGGACGGATCGAGCTGCATCAGGAACTGCGCGCAGCGGCTC
>CAXBAZ010000714.1:0-2623 GCA_963973395.1 uncultured Acidimicrobiaceae bacterium | reverse complement strand
AACGGTCACGGCCGTTGCGTCGACGACCACGCTGCGCGCCGGTCGGGGTGGGGCCGCAGAGTGGGACGGATCGTGCGAGGTGTCGTGCACGGCACCATCGCGCGCGCCCGGACGCGTGGCGCACCAGGGTCGGACGTCACCCGACCGGGAGCAAGGCGCTCGTCAGACGCAGACGTTGCGGCATTCACCGATGCCGTCAACGCGGGTGACGACCGTCTGACCTCGGCGCAGGAAGACCTGCGGTTCTCGGGCGACGCCGACACCGCCCGGCGTCCCGGTGACGATCAGGTCGCCGGGCACCAGCGTCGTGAACGTCGAGATGTGCCGGATCAGGTCGATCGGGCCGAAGCACAGCTCGCCGGTGTTCGACGACTGCATCACTTCACCGTCGACCTCGCACGTGATCGGGAACTCCGGTGGCCCGTCGACCTCGTCGACGACCAGGTGCGGGCCGACCGGTGTCGAGTGTTCCCACGCCTTCCCCGGCATGAACTGCGTGGTGCGGTTCTGGAAGTCGCGCACGCTGATGTCGTTGACGACGGTGTACCCGGCGATCGCTGCGGCAGCCTGCTCGTCGGTGGCCCGGCGCACCGCCGTGCCGATCACCAGGCCCAGTTCGGCCTCCCAGTCGACGCTCGTCGACTCGTCGTCGCGGGGGAGTTCGATCGGGTCGTTCGCCCCGACCAACGAGTTCGCGAACTTGGGGAACAGCGTCGGTGACGTGGGTCGTTCGCGTCCGGTCTCGGCGATGTGATCGAGGTAGTTCAGGCCGACGCAGATGACCTTGTCGGGACCGAGCACGAGCGGGGCGTAGTCGAGGCCGGTGGTCGGGTGGCGGGCGCCGTCGGCGTGCGCGGCGCGGACGCGCCAGTCCGGTCGGCGCAGCAGCGCCCCGACGTCGGCATCGTCGGTCTCGACCGCTGCGTCGTCGTCGATGCGTACGCACACCGTGCCCGGGCCGATTCGGATCGTCGCCAGTCGCATGGTTGCAGCTTGCTGCATCGCCGACCGCTCGACGGAATCACAGGGCGGATGATCAGCAAACGTGATCGAGAACATCGGAGATCATCGCTGTACGCGATCGGCGGCCGCCCGTACGGTGGTCCTCGGCACCCCCGACCGAACCGATTCTTCCAGGAGCTCTCCGATGTCGTCCTACTCAGAACAGATCGACCAGATCGTCGTCCACGTCGGTCGCTACGGCATCGCCGCCAGCGAGACCCAGCTCCATCGGCTGCAGGCTCTCGCTCAACGCCTGCAGGTCCAACCGGCGATCTCGTCGCTGCTGACCGACGCCTCCGCGCCCGACGTCGTGCGCGGTCGGGCCTTCGCCCGGGTCGTCGCGGGCCTGCGATCGGCGCCGGTGTCCACACTCGCCGCCACCTTCGCCGCCTGACTGCCGGGCGCCGTCGGCCGTAACGCTCGGTGTCGGACACCGAACGTTACGTCAGAGGGCGAACCCGCCGAGCTTCGTCTCCAGGTACTCCGCGATCCCGTCGTGGCTGCCCTCGCGGCCGATGCCCGAGTCCTTCATGCCCCCGAACGGCGCCGACGCCGCAGTCGGGTTCACGTCGTTGATCCCCACGATGCCGAATCGCAATCCCTCGAACGCACGGATCGCGGTCGAGAGATCCTGCGTGTACACGTACGCGGCCAGGCCGTAGTTGGTGTCGTTGGCCAGGTCGATCACCTGGTCGACGTCGTCGTAGGTCACCACCGGGGCCACCGGGCCGAACGTCTCCTCGCGGTAGATCGTCATGCCGTCGATCACGCCGTCGAGCAGCGTCGGTGCGAAGAAGTGGCCGCGGTCGAACGGGTCGTCGGTGAGCCGCGTGCCGCCCACCAACGCTGTAGCGCCACGCGCCACCGCATCGTCGACCTGGGCTTCGACCTTCGCGACCGCCGCTTCGTTCACGAGCGGCCCCACACCGACGCCGTCGTCGAATCCGTTGCCGGCGCGCACCCTGCCGACCCGGTCGACGAGCGTGGAGACGAACGCATCGCGATGACCTGCGCTGACGTACAGTCGATTCGGGCTGATGCATGCCTGCCCGGCGTTGAGGAACTTGAGCGCCGCGGCGCCCTTGGCCGCCCGCACGGGATCGGCATCGGGGAACACGATGAACGGCGCGTGCCCGCCGAGCTCGACCGAGACCCGCTTGAGGTTGCCGGCCGCCGCACCGGCGAGGTGACGGCCGACCGCGGTCGAGCCGGTGAACGCCAACTTGCGAACCCGCGGATCGTCGGTGAAGACCTCACCGATCGGCGTCGGGTCGTGCGCCGTGACCAGGTTCGCCACGCCGGCCGGCAGACCCACCTCGTCGAAGATCTCGAACACCGCCCGCGCGCACAGCGGGGCCGGCTTGAGCACGAGCGTGCAGCCGGCGGCCAGCGCCGGCGCCAGCTTGCGGGGCAGCATCGAGATCGGATAGTTCCAGGGCGTGACCATCGCCACCACGCCGACGGGTTGACGGAGCACGAGGAACCGTTGATCGGGTCGGGCCGAGGGCAACCACTCACCCGTCACCCGGGTCGCCTCCTCGGCGTAGAAGCGCAGGAAGTCGGCGGCGTAGGCGACCTCCGCACGGCTCGCCTTCAGCGGCTTGCCCTGCTCGCGGGTCAT
>CAXBAZ010000713.1:0-2626 GCA_963973395.1 uncultured Acidimicrobiaceae bacterium | reverse complement strand
TCGCCGATGGGTGTTCCGACCGGCAGTGCGCTGGCGACCGACTGGGTGAGATCGAACCGGGTGAACGTACCTGACTTCTCCGTCACCCGCTCGGTCAGCAGCCAGTCAATCCACTCCTCGAAGCCGACCTCCCGTTCGACCACCGTCGACTCACCCGCCCGCCACACCCGCACCTGGATCATCCACCGCTCATCGCCTGCCCCGGCGGTGGCACTGGTCGCTGACGCGAGGAGCGCGTCGAGTTGGACCGGACCCCAGCCGAGCGCCTCGGCGCGTTCGCGCCACTCAACTTCCAGCACCGCGAGGTCCGCCAACAGCTGCTTGCTGGTGCGAGTCTCCAGCGCGGCGGTCTTGCTCGCGCCGCTACCCGACTGGCCGGTGATGTCGAGCCACTCGGCGATCTGGTCGGCGCGCTGGGAGAACTCGCGCAGCAGCCGACCGGGAATCCCGGCGATCTCGGCAGAGTCGTTGTGCATCGGCCCCCACTCGATACCGAGCCGCTGGCTCAGCTCTCGGCGCATCGCAGCCTGAAACAGAACCCCAACCGGACGCTGAGCCTTGTACAGCGCAGTCCCATCGAGCGCAGTCCATCTCCCGTCGATCCCACGCGCCGTGTTCGCAACCAGGACATGCCAGTGCAAGTGCGGGTCGCCCATCCGTGATGTGCGATGCGGGAACTGCGCCGCGACGAACCCTTCGGCCACCATCCGACGCGTGCCGAACTCCGCCGGTTCGACGCGAGCCTGCCGGTTGTTCGTGCCCCGCCGCACGAAGCACGCCTCACGCTCGAGCCACGCCATCGACTCGAGCAGTGCCGCCTCACACGCAGCGGTCACTTCGGCCTGCACGATCGGATCACCGAGCGCCCACAGAACGGACACGGACTTCGGGACCGAGAACGTCAGATCGAACCCAGGGACCCGACGAGCGTGACTCGCCAACGTCGTGCCATTGGGGCTGAGGGCGGTGCCCGGGGCGAGCCCAGCAAGCACGGCGCGCAGATCGTGGCCTGCGACCTGCCCACTCAAACCGAGCGCGGCAGCGCCCGACCCCGACCACCGCCCGGGCGCCTCGCCGGCACCGGTGTAGTCCTCGTCGAGCCCCGACGCGATCTGCGCGAGATAGTACGACTCCGCACCCACGCGCAGCTTCCACAAGCTCATCACGCCCTCCAATGACCACACGCCCGGGCGCGCGTCACGCGGTACGAGCACCTTGGTGCAGTTGTACAGAGACTTGACATTCGCGGCTGGGTGGGGGCGTCTGCTGGTGCGCGACGGAGCCTCGGACGGGAGGGCGCGTCCGAGGCTCCGTCGGTGGGGTAGCGATGGTCAGGCTGCGGTGAGGCGTTGGGCGTGGTCCCAGTCGGCGGGTTGGCAGCCGGGGCGCCGTTTGCGTCGAGGTAGCGGTCGACGATGGTCGAGCGTGGTGACGGGTGCGGCCGTTGTCCTCAGCGGCTGCTCGCCGGCGGTGACCGGCGACGATGCGTTGGGCGCCGGCGCCGTCAGCCGGCAGCACGACCCGCGGGTGCTCGCGACCGCGGGTCTCGGATCGAGCGCATCAGGAGACCGCCCAAGCCGCGCCGAACGTTGCGAGGGTGTGGGTCGAGGATCTGGATCGGCAACTCGATCACGGCTTCGACGGCGTCGGCCACGGGTGCTCTCCTTCGTCGGAGCGGCGGGTGGGCGCGAATCGCCGGAGTGCCCGCTGCACCGTGACGGGCCAGCCGTGCGGGTCGGTGTCCGGCGGTGTGAGCGTCGTGTGTCCGTCGAGGCCCACCTCGAGCGACCGGCCATCGCTGGCGGCGATCACGGCGTAACGGGCAGCGTGGTGACGGGCGACGGCCATCGCCGTGGCCGCCGCGAGGGCTCCCTCGGCCGTCACCGCTACGGGGTGATGATCCGGCGTGAGTACGCGAAACCAGAGGTCGGACGACGGCGACCACGGTACGAACCGCGGGGCTGAGGTGGCGGCGGTTCGGCTCATCACTTCCTCATCGAGGTGGTAGCGGGGGTGGCAAACGGGGTGGTCACGCCACCAGCGGCAAGTCGCTGCGCAGGTACTCGGGCAGTCGCTCCAACCAGTGGACCGGGATGTGCGGCACCGTCGTTCGCACCGCCAGCCGAGCCTCGCCGATCTCCGCGAAGCCGAACCGGCACAGTCGTGACAGTGCTCGCGGGGCGAGCGTTGCCCTGGATAACCCGAACGTGGCAGCGAACGGCTCAGGCTCCCACTCGGTCGGCCCCACGGTCGCGTAGCGGGCCAGGCGGTGGAGGATGATCGTCGCCGACGGACCCAGCACCGGGCACAGCAGCATCAGCGCCTCGTCGGAACCCGTGGGCAGCCCTCCGTCGCATCTTGGGTCGACCCAGGCGACCACCTCGAACGACGGACGGGACAAGAGATCGGTGGCGAGCTTGCGGTGATCCATCAGGATCCTCCAATCGGCGGACGAGCGGTAGGAGCGGTTCGCCGGGTCGGTACTCGTGGGACCGACTTCCCCGATATGTGGGCACCGACCCGGCCAGACCGACATAAGCAAAAACACTCAGCAGTGATCAAGTGTTTTTGATCATGTTTGTACGGCGCTTCGCGCAACTGTGCGAGCCAGGAATGACCGAAGGTC
>CAXBAZ010000712.1:0-2626 GCA_963973395.1 uncultured Acidimicrobiaceae bacterium | reverse complement strand
CGGTCGGATGCCCGACGACCCGGGCCTGCCCGACGGCAGCGAGATCGACTGGCCCGCGTACGTCGGCAAGGTCGCCGACGCCGCCGAGCGGTTCGCCGGTGAAGAGTCGGATACCTCGACCAGCCGGTGACGCGCGCTCACGGCGCTGATCGCCCTGATGCAGGGCACCCCGTTCATCGAGGGGTCACGACGAGCGGCGACCGATGTCGAACTCGTTGCCTTCGGGATCGGTCATGTTGATCCAACCGATCTCGCCGAGGCTCCCGGAACCGGCTCGTACGGCGCCCAGCCCGACCAGCCGCTCGGCCTCGGCCCCGGGATCGGCGACGTGGAGATCGAGGTGCATGCGGTTCTTGACCGTCTTCGACTCGGGTACGCCCTGGACGAGCAGGACGGAGCCGGAGCGACCCTCGCGCGGAGCGAGCACCACGTACTGATCGAGCCGGTCGACACGCCGGTAGCCGAGTGCCTCGGCCCAGAACGCAGCGACGAGTTCGACGTCGACCGCATCGAGGACCATGAACACTTCCGGCGGGTCGTCGTGGTGCAGCACGGATTCTGTCATGGCGCGAATCTACGTGGGTCGTGTCAGCCGTCGGTCGACCGGCCGAGTCGTTCGGTGAGGTGGACGGTGACGGTGCTGCCGGCGGACTTGCCGATGCGGCGGCGGAGGGCGGCCGTGACCGGCAGCTTGTGGGTGCCGTCACCCAATGCCATGAACGAACTCTCGAACGGTTCGCCGTCGATCGTGCCGCGGACCTTGACGAGGCCGCGGGTGCCGAAGTAGTCGGCGGTCCAGTCGGTGACGACGTAGGTCCAGCCGCCTTTCGCAGGGCTCGCGACCAGTTCGGCGGTGAACGACGTGTCGATCGTGCCGACGGCGGCGCTCATCACGTGTCGCCGCCGGCCGGGTCGGTCGCGTACATGAGCGATCCAGGGGTCGTGAGCAGCTCGCCGGTTTCGAGCCACGTCTTGAGGCCGGACAGGATCATCGGCCACCCGCCGTACAACTGGTCGTTCGCGCCGTCGCGGAGCTGGTCGTGGGTCACGGTCAGCCGACACGAATCACCGACCGGCTCGATCTCCCAGGTCACCCTGCTCGTCCCCTCGGCCTCGACCTCGGGGCCCCAGAGGGCACGCATGGACTGGACCAGTCGTCGCGGCGGGTCGACCTCGAGGTTCTCGCCCTCGCCGAGCAGCCCGTCGGCGCCGTGGTGGTGCATCTCGTAGCGCGAACCAGGCGTGAAGTCCGACTCGATCCGGTTCCCGAAGTGGTACTTCGATCTGGTGTCCGGGTCGGTGATGGCCTCCCACAGCCGCTCCGGCGTGGTGCGGATGTAGATCTCGAAAACCTTCTCCATACTGCGCTCCATGTCCTGCTTGAGGTCGACCAGGCCGGCGGCCCAGTCCTCGGTGTACTTGCCGACCCATCGGTCGTGGACCTGCCTGATCGGGACCGGGTTCAAGTAGTGCAATTTCTCGCGCCCTCGACGCTTCGACACGACGAGTCCGGCCGCCTCGAGGAGTTGCAGGTGCTTCGCGACCCCGATCCGGCTGATCGAGAAGTGCTGCGCCAACGCGTTCAACGCCTGACCGTCGACGCGGAACAGCTCGTCGAGCAGTTCGCGTCGGGTCGGGTCGGCGAGCGCCTTGAACACCAGGTCCACGGCTCGACACTTTAGGAAACCAATTGGTTACCTGTCAACCGTGTCGATCTCCACGTCGGCCGGTCCTGTCGGCCGGAGGGGGTCTGACCCCGTCCGGTCAGTTCGCAGCCGCGAGGGGGGCGGGGAGCTCGTCGTGGTGGACGATCGAGAGGCGCTGCGTGCTGCGGGTCAGCGCGACGTAGAGCGCCCGGAGGCCGTGTTCCTGCCCGCTGACGATGTCGCTCGGTTCGACGACCACGACGGCGTCGAGCTCGAGACCCTTGACGACGCTCACGGGGACCACGGTGAGCGACTGGTCGAGACCGCTGCTGGCGGCACGTCCGTGGTCGAAGCCGCGCGCTTGCAACGCGTCGGAGATCGGGTCGCACAGATCGTCGGGAGCGACGACCGCGACGCTGCCGGTCGCAAACTCGCCGCGGAGGTGCGCGACCTCGTCGACGACCCCGCGCACCAGGTCGTCGACCCTGATCACGCGCGGTGCGGCGTCGCCCACTCGCACGGAATCGGGAGCCCGCAGCCCCGGTGTGGCCGCGGCCATCACCCGGTTGGCCAACTCCATGATCTGCGACGGGATGCGGTAGCCGACCGACAGGCCGATCACGCGCGCCGGCTTGCGTGACGGCAGGTGCTCGAGCACGTCGTCCCAGTCGTCGGGAGCCGTGGGACCGGTGGCCTGCGCGAGGTCGCCGACCACGGTCATCGACCCGTTGAGCGAGCGACGGGTCGCCATCTTGAGCTGCATCGGCGTGAGATCCTGGACCTCGTCGATCACGATGTGGCCGTACGTGCGGATCTCGTCGAACTCGTCGATCTTGCCGTTCTTGCCGGGCTTCGGGCCGAGCACCTCGCGGGCGTCGTCGAGCAGTGCGATGTCGGCCTGGCTCCACCGCACGTCGTGCACCGACTCGCTGCGCGGCCGATGGAGCGCCTTGTACTCACGCTCCTCGAGCACACCCTCC
>CAXBAZ010000711.1:0-2630 GCA_963973395.1 uncultured Acidimicrobiaceae bacterium | reverse complement strand
CAGCAGCCACCAACCGATCGCTCCGTCGACCCGGAGTCCGGCGGCATACATCAGGACGACGGCCGAGATCCCGAGCCCGACGCGCGCCGTGCGCCGATCGCGGCACTCGAAACCGTGCAGCACGATCAGCAGGATGAGCAACTGCGGGAGCGGGCCGCGCAGCACGGCGAGCAGCCCGTCGAGGCGACCCGATGCCGCCACGACCAGCACGAACGCGGCGAGTGCGCCCACTCCGACGAGCGTCCGGACGAGCAACGAGGGCGGTTCACCGGTCACGAGCGAACGGGCCGAGACCGCCGCTCCGGCGATCACCCCGAGCACCACGGCCGCGTCGGCGATCGGCGAGTACGACAACGAATCGGTCAACATCAGGAGCGAGATCAGCGTCGCGGCGGCGGCCCACCACCGTGCTTCACGGGTGGCGGTCGCATCCGGCTCGACCCGACGGAATCGGTCGCGCCAGCTCCGACGGGCCGGTCGGATCGGACCGAGCGACGCGAGCGCCGACCACTCGGTGGCGGCGTCGAGGTTGTCGATCGGAGTCGGCACGTCGTCGTCGACAGCCGCCAGCACGGCGACCCCTGAACGGAGGCCACGGTCGATCGTCCGCCGGGCGGCGCCCGCCTCCTCGTCGGGGTCGGCCGTCCCCGACCGGGCTCGGACGACCCACTGCTGATCGGCGTTCTGGCGTCGATCGTGCACCATCAGTTCGCGCGAGCGGATCGACGACGACCAGTGGACGAACTTCTCGCTGTCACCGTCCCGCCACGGTCTGATCCCGTCGATCTCGCCGCTGATCGCACCACTGGCGCCGGCCAGATCGCCGTCGGCCGCGCGTCCCTGGCGCTCGATCGTCACCGTGCCGTCGTGCATCGGTGGTGCGACGAGATGGCGCCGGATCCGCACCGTCGCTCGGCGGCCCCACCACACGAGGCCGAGCAGGCCGGCGGTGCGAATGCGGACCTGCAGATGATCGACGGCCCCACGACGCTCGAAGGTCGCCGACCCGGAGAAGCGTGTGGCCGCCGACCAGCCACCGGCCACGCGCTCGCCGTGGGCCAGCACCTCGACGAACACGGGTCGGGGCGACTCGATCTCGACCGAGACCGGAACCGACGCGCCCTGGTCGGAGGCATGCGGGAGCACCACGTCACCGATCGACGTTCGGAGCGCACTGAAGCAGCCGTCGAGCACGGCACCGATCATCAGCACGACGCCGGCGGCGAGCACGATCACCACGGGAGTGGCACCGGTCAGCTGGGCGATCGCCACACCACCGAGCCAACCGATCGCCAGACCGAGGCCACCTGCCGAGACACCGACGGGGCGCGTCACGGGCTCACGCAGTCGGAGGTGGGATCCGGTCGAGGCACTCCTCGACCACGGTGCGCCCCGCCTGGACCGACCCGGACCCGCCCGCCACGATCACACGATGTGACAACGCGGCCCCGGCGAGCACGGTGACGTCCTCTGGGACCACGTAGTGACGACCGGCCATCGCCGCCCGCGCCTTCGCCAGGCCGATCAGGGCCACCCCGCCACGAGTCGACGCTCCGAGACGCACGCGGGGATGTTCCCGGGTGGCGTCGAGCAACGCGACCACGTACCGGGCGATCGGATCGGCCACGTACACGTCGCGGACGACCGACCGTGCGGCCTCGACCTCGGCGATGTCGACGACGGGCTGCACCGACGTGAGCATCGAGCGGCCGCGCCGCCCGGTCAGGACGTCGACCTCCTCGTCGGCCGTCGCACGCCCGGGGGTGACGACCGCCGCGAAGCGGTCGAGGGCGCCCTCCCCCAGCGGGTAGGTGCCGGTCATCTCGATCGGGTTCTGGGTGGCGACGAGCAGGAACGGTGACGGCAACGCACGCGTCTCTCCGTCGACGGTGACCGCACCTTCCTCGGTCGCTTCGAGCAGCGCCGACTGGGTGCGGGGGTTCGCACGGTTGAGTTCGTCGAACACGACGAGGTTCGAGAAGATCGGCCCGGGGCGGAACACGAGGTCGAACCCGTCTCCGTGGGGCACCATCGTGCCCGTCACGTCGCCGGGCAGCAGGTCGGGGGTGCCCTGGATGCGATGGAACGACCCGCCGACCGAACGGGCGAGGGTCTGCGCGAGCAGCGTCTTGCCGACCCCCGGGATGTCCTCGATCAACAGGTGGCCGCCGGAGAGCAGGCACGCCAACGACGTCGACGTCGCCGCCGTGCGTCCCGCGAGCACCGACGCGACCGACTCCGAGATGCGACTCGCCATCGCGGCCACTTGGGCGACGGCGCGCGCCGGCTCCGGAGCCGAATCCCCGTTGCTCGGTCGTTGCTCGATGGTGGCGCGTTCGGTCACGTCCATGTGTGGTGCCATGCTGTCAGATCATCGGGACGAGCGGGGCTCGGCTTGAGGCCGAACGCGCCGTCAGCGGGCGGTGAATCCGCCGTCGACGAGCAGCGAGTGCCCGGTGATGTACGACCCCGCCGACGAGGCCAGGAGCAGCAGCGCACCGTCGAGCTCGTGCTCCTCGCCCATCCGCGGGATGCCGGAGTAGGTGCGGACGTATCGCTCGCTGCCTTCGTCGCCCGCCATCGGTTCGGTCATCTCCGACGGGAAGTAGCCGGGGCACAGAGCGTTCACC
>CAXBAZ010000710.1:0-2638 GCA_963973395.1 uncultured Acidimicrobiaceae bacterium | reverse complement strand
GAGCGGGCCGGGCAGCTCGCTCCACCCCAGCACGCGCCGATTGCCGGTGTCCGCGACCCAGAACCAGCCGTCGATGACCGCCACACCGAACGGCCAGTACATGGTGAGCGGTCCGCAGTTCCCGTCACGATTCTCGTCGATCGACGTGTCGTCCGCTTGGCCGAGGATCACGTCGGGAGCGACGTCCGATTCGGTCGGCACGTTGTTCCAGATCAACACGCGATGGTTCCAGGCGTCGGCGACGATGAGCTTGCCGTGGTGGACGATGACGCCCGTCGGGAGCCGCATGCCGTTCGCGGCGCCGCGTCCGCCGGCCTGGGCTCCCTCGGTCACGAAATCGGGTTGACCCAACACGATGTCGGCGTCGGCGTGGGAAGCGAGCCCCGTTGGATCGTTCCAGATGAGAACGCGATGATTTCCGGTGTCAGTGGCGATCAGGCGCTGGTCATCGAGCCAGACGCCGCGCGGGGCGTAGAGCTGGCTGGTCGTCGGCATTGCGTCAGGGAGCCCGAGCCCTCCTGGAGCGGGGGCACCGAGCCAGACCGACGGGCGGCCGCCGCCCCGATGGTCATCGCCCGGGTTCGCCGGTTTCGGTGCACTCCACCCCGTCGACAGGCTCGTGGTGATCGTGATGGTGTCCGTGGGTCGAGGCGCGTCGGAACCCGTGGCGATCGTCGGCGATGCGGCGTCAGCCACCAACGGTTCGGACCCAGACATGGCCGTCGTCGATGCGGGTGGGGATCTGTTCGAGCTGCGCGCCGGGTGCGGAGATGCACTCGCCGGTGGAAGCGTCGAACTTGAAGCCGTGCCAGGGGCAGATCATCACACCGTCATCGATCATGCCGCCGTCGAGTGTCATTCCTTGGTGCACGCAGGCGTTGCGGAACACCGCGAACTTCTGGTTGATGTTGGTGACCACGAAGCTCTCGGCGACCGAGCCGGCTTCGTTCTTGCCGTCCACGTCGAAGCGCAGCATCGAGCCGTCCTCCACCGCGTCGACCGGCGGGCCCTTGACCCAACCCGTGTCGGCCTTGGGTTTGCGGCCGACCATTTCGACGGCGATGAACGCCGTGGTCGGCTCGTCTTTGAGTTCTTCGATGCGATCCACTTCGGGCAATGCCACCAGTGCCTCCTCGACGCCGTCGCGCAGGGTCACCGCCGACATCGAGCAACCGTTGCAACTGCCGTGCAGCCGCACGAACGCGATGCCGTCTTCGATGCGGACGAGTTCGACGTCGCCGCCGTGTGACTGGAGGTACGGACGGACCGCCGTGAGTGCTTGGCGGGCCCGCGTCATCGGGTCGGGCTTGATGATGCCGTGCAGGCCGAAGATGGCGCGGACGCCGGGGTCGTCGACGAGTTCGAACAACAGCTCTTTGCCCCGAGGATCGTCGCGCAACGTGCGCACGATGTGGATGAGTGCCGGCGTGTGGAACGCCTCGACCGCGTCCTTCAGCTTGGTCGCGGCCCGCTGCGCGTCGTCATCGAGGGAATCGATGGCATTCATCGCAGCATCGACGGCGGCCGCGAGCCGCTCGAACTCGAGTTCTTCTGCGGTCAGCGCCGGTGGCGCCTCGGACACTTCGACGGGGCGCTCGGTCGTGGTCATGCCTTGTCCTGTCGAATCGTGGACTCCTGCTTCGCCACCTCGTCGAGGACCGACCGGACTGCTCGAACGGCGTCGTCCTCCTCGAACTCCTCGAAGATCGCCCGCGCTTCGTGCAATCGGATCTTCGCGTCGTCGAACATGCCGAGGTGCGCGAGCGCATTGCCCTGATTGGCGAGCACTCTGGCACGGCCGTGCGGGTCGGCGTGACGGTCGCGATGCGACAGCACGTCTTCATACAGGTCGACTGCTTCGGCGATGTTGTCGGCCTGATGCTTCGACGGCATGTAGACGAGCGCGTTCGCCAAGTTCAGTTGGGTGCTCGACCAACGGTCGGCGTGGGATTCGGGGGTGAAGTAGTTGAGCGCTTCACGCATGCTCTGCACGGCGACGCCGATCCGGAGTTGATCGGATGCTTCGGTCATCGGCATCGTGATGTACGCGAGGCCGAGGTTGGCGTTGGCGATCGCGAACGTCTCCGGAGCGGATTCTGCATTCACCAGTGCCATCGCCTGGTGGTAGTGATTGATTGCCTGCTGCATCAGGCGAGGTGCCGCTTCGGACATCTCCTGGAACATGGCGCCCGCCGCCACGTGCAACTCGGCGCGGCTGACGAACAGGTCCGTCTCTTCGAGTTGGTCGAGCGCCGCCTGGAACGTGACGGATGCTCGTTGGGCTCCGCCTTCGTCCAACTGGGTGTTGGCGAGTTGGCCCATGAGTTGGCCTGCGAGTGCCTTGCTGATGGGGTTCGCGGCGAGCGCCGCTGCTTCGAGTTGCTCGATCGCCTCGGCACCATCGTGTTGCTCGAGCGCCAGCGTTGCGGCGGCCGCATGGGCCATTGCTGCGAACTCCCCGTCGACCACCGTGCCGTCCGCCGGACGAGGGCGGAGGCCGACGATGAACCCGATGGTCTCGGCGAAGCTCGTGAGGACCACGTCACCGAGTTCGGTCGCGGTGTCGAGCAGGTCGGCAAGACCCCCCAGGGACGGGTCGAGCACCAGCCGATTGGCTTGCGTCAGTGGATCGTCGCCC
>CAXBAZ010000709.1:0-2639 GCA_963973395.1 uncultured Acidimicrobiaceae bacterium | reverse complement strand
GCGACGTTCGCCGGTCGCGACGTGTTCGGGCCTGCCGCCGCCCACATCTGCAACGGCGTCGAGCTCACCGAGCTCGGCCCGGAGGTCGACCCGGTGCTGTTGCTGCCCGGCACCGTGCCGCTGTCGCGGCTCGAGGACGACGAGCTGATCGCCGAGGTGCTGTGGGTCGACCGGTTCGGCAACGCCCAGTTGAACGTCGGGCCCGACGACCTGCCGCCCGGCTGGGGCCGTCAGCTCCAGGTGCGGATCGGTGCGCCCACCGATCCGTCGGGCGTCACGGCACGCCGCGCCGTGCGGGCGTCGAACTTCGCAGAGCTGACGGGTGGCGCCGTCGGACTCGTGCTCGACTCGTACGGCATGCTGGCGATCGCGATCGACCAGCGCTCCGCGGCCGACGAGCTCGGCCTCGCCGCTGGTGACCAGGTGGTCGTGGTGGCACTCGACGACGAACCCGGCGTCGAGACCCCGGTGAGCTTCGGGCGTCGCTGAACGCCGCGGATAGCCTGATGTCATGCGTCCAGCCACCACCTTGACCCTCGGCCTGCTGCTCTTGGCGATCCTCGTGGCCGGCGTGATCTCGCTCGTCCGTCTCTGACGGCCGCAGACGGGTACGATGCGGTCGTGGGGTCGGAGTCGGAGGGCATGAACGTCGCGCGGATGATCGATCCGCACCCGGCCGACCGCATCGCGTTCATCTCCCGCAATCGTGAGACCACGTACGGCGCGCTGCGCGACCAGACCGATCGGGTGCGCGGCGGGCTGATCGCCCAGGGCGTCGTCGCCGGCGATCGGGTGGCGATCCTGTGCGAGAACAACGGGTACTTCGTGGTCGGCCTCGGTGCGATCGCCGTGCCGCTCAACCCGGCGAGCCCGGCACCCGAGATCGAACGGGAACTCGTCGTCGTGAAGCCGGCGGCCGCGATCGTCGGTCCGGCGGCGTCGGCCGCGTGGCGGTCGATCGTGCTCGACCGGATCCCCTCGCTGCGCACGGTCGTGCGGGCCGAGGGCGACCCGGCGGTCGGCGAGGTGACGATGGCGTCGTTGCTCGAATCCGAGCCGTCTCCGGTCGTCGACGTCGATGTCGACCACATCGCCGTCATGATGTTCACCAGTGGCACCGCCGGCGCCCCCCGAGCGGCCATGCTGAGCCACGGCAACCTGATCAGCAACGTCGAACAAGACCTCACGGCGCTCGACCACACCCGCGAGGGCGACATCGTGTACGGCGTGCTGCCGCTGTTCCACATCTTCGGGCTCAACGTGGTGCTGGGCGTCTCGTTCACCGTCGGTGCCACCGTGCTGCTTGTGCAGCGGTTCGACCCGGCCACCGCCGTCCAGTCGATCGTGCAGCGCAGCGTCACGGTCGTGCCGGGGGCCCCGACGATGTGGGTGGCGTTCAGCCACTTCGACGAGTTGCCCGACGACTCATTCGCGTCGGTCCGCCTCGCCCTGTCCGGCGCCGCCCGCCTGCCGAAAGCGGTGTCCGACCGGATGCGCGAGCGGTTCGGGGTGTCGATCTACGAGGGGTACGGCCTCACCGAGGCATCGCCGGTCGTCACCAGTTCCGCCGGGCTCGAGTGTCGTCCCGGCTCGGTCGGTCGCCTGCTGGTCGGCCAGGAGATGCGGCTCGTCGGTGACGAGGGCGAAGACGTACCGGTCGGCGATGCGGGTGAGATCTGGGTCCGGGGCGCGAACGTGTTCCACGGTTACCTCGACGAGCCCGAGGCCACCCAGCGGGTGCTGATCGACGGGTGGCTCGTCACCGGTGACATCGGCATGGTCGACGACGACGGCTACCTGTATCTCGTCGATCGTGCCAAGGACCTCATCATCGTGTCGGGCTTCAACGTGTTCCCGGCCGAGGTCGAAGAGGTGCTCCAGGGCCACCCGGCGATCGCCGAGGTCGGGGTGCTCGGTGTGCCGCACCCGCACCAGGGCGAAGCCGTCAAGGCGTTCGCGGTGCTCGCTCCCGGTCACGACATCGACGAGGACAGCCTGATCGACTACTCGCGCGACTACCTGGCCCGGTACAAGTGTCCGACGAAGGTGATCTTCGTCGATCGACTCCCGCGCAACGCAGCCGGCAAGCTCGTGCGCCGCGAGCTCGAAGGCACCGTGCTCGGCGGCTGACCGGCGTCGTCCGGCGCCCCTGGCCGGCGCGGCTTTGTGAAAACGTGCACAAGGGTTCTAGGCTGATCGTCGATGCCCCCACATCGAACACGCCGCAGGATTCCGGAGGCCACGGTCGCTCGATTGCCCGTGTACCTGCAGATCCTGATCGAGCAATCGGAGGGGGGCGTCGAGAGCGTGTCGTCCGAAGGTCTGGCCGAACTCGCCGGCGTCAATGCCGCCAAGGTGCGCAAGGACCTCAGCTACCTCGGCAGCTACGGCACACGTGGGGTCGGCTACGAGGTCGAGTACCTCGTGTTCCAGATCCGGCGTGAGCTCGGTCTCGACCACGAATGGCCCGTCGTCATCGTCGGCGCCGGCAACCTCGGGCAGGCCCTCGCCGGCTACGGCGGGTTCAACGGGCGCGGCTTCCCCGTGGCGGGCATGGTCGACGTCGATCCGTCCAAGATCGACACCGTGGTCGCCGGGGTGCGCGTCCGCCCGCTCGACGAGCTCGCCGAGATCGTCGA
>CAXBAZ010000708.1:0-2647 GCA_963973395.1 uncultured Acidimicrobiaceae bacterium | reverse complement strand
GCCGGTGATCGTACCGGTGCTGCGCGCCGGGCTGGGGTTCGTCCACGCCGCCCAGGAGCTGATGCCGATCGCCGACGTCGGGTTCATCGGCATCGCCCGGGACGAGGAGACGTTCGAACCCAAGCCGTACGTGAACAAGCTGCCCGAGTCGCTGGCCGGTCGGCCGGTGATCGTGATCGACCCGATGCTGGCGACGGGAGGATCACTCGTGCGCACGATCGAGCTGCTGGTCGAGCGCGGAGCGCCGACACCGATCAGCGTGGTGTGTGCCCTGGCCGCGCCGGAAGGTCTGCAGCGGCTGCGCGACGAGGGTCTCGACCTGCACGTGTACACGGGGGCGATCGACGACCACCTGAACGAGAACGCATACATCGTGCCCGGACTGGGCGACGCCGGGGACCGCCAGTTCGGCAGCGGTGTCTGACGCCACGGTCGCCGCCCGCGGCGACCGTGCAGGCTCGTCGGCACGCACCTCGATCCTCACGTCGGGCGCGCTCGCACTGATCCTCGGTGCGATGGCGGCGGCGATGTTCGCATCGCACCGGGCCGGCCACTGGTGGGGTGACGACTGGGCGCTGTACATCCGACAGGCACAGGGACTGCTCGACGGCAACCCCAGCCGGGTGATCGACGAGAACCGCTTCGCGGTCGAGATGTCCCGCGGCGCGGCGTTCAGCCCTCCGCTGTATCCGTGGGGATTCCCGATCCTCCTCGCGCCGTTCGTGGCCGTCGTCGGCCCCGACGTCGACAGGCTCGCGGTGGTACCCGTGCTGTGTTCGATGGTGTTCGCCGCGAGCTGGTTCTCACTGGCGCAGCGCCGCGTCGGCGTGGTGCCGGCGCTCGTCGGTGTGGTCGCGGTCACCTTGACGCCGCTGCTGGTCGGATGGACCGAACTGATCCAGTCGGAGTGGCCGTTCCTCGCAACGACCGCCGCGATGCTGGTCGCGCTCGACCGGCTCGCCGAGCGGGGCACGCTGACCGATCTCGCGGCACCGTTGTGGCCGGTGCTCGCGATCGGCGTCGGCGCCGCCGCCGCGTTCTCGGTGCGACGCGAGGGGTTGGCGATGGTCGGGGCGATCGCGACGGTGCAACTGGTGGCGCTCGCCGGCGACCGGGGTTGGTGGGGCGACCGGGCCATCTGGCCGACCCTCGCCGCCCGCCTGCTGGCGCCGCACACCGCCGCGCTCGCCGTGGTCGGCATCGTCCAAGCGGTGCTGCCCAGCACGCTCGTGCCGCAGTACACGGGCACCAGCATCCGCAACGTCTGGACGTTCCGGCGCGACCACCTCGACCATCTCGCCGAGGTGTCGGGGTTGAAGCGGTCGTGGCAGGAAGCACCCGAGGTGCTCGGCAGCACGACCCTCGGGTGGGTCGCCGTCATCGCCTATGTCACGGCGGGGGTCGCCGGCATCGTGCTGGCCTTCGTGTGCTGCCGTCGCCGCGATCTCCATCTCGTCGCCTACACGATCGGTGCGCTGCTCATCGGTGGCAGCTTCCGATCTCCGATCAACCGGTACGTGTGCACCATCGCCCCGCTCCTCCTCCTGTTCGGTGCCACCGCGATCGCCGCCGCTGCACGGTTCGCGCCCTGGCGTCACACGTCGACGGTGGTCGTGACCGCAGTGCTGGCGTTGCCGGCGGTCGGCAACGTCGTCCAGGTCGAGAATCGCATCGACCAGGCGCAGCGGGCCGAAGCCGTCGGTGCGATCGAATGGGGTCCGACCCATCCGCTCGCCGTCGAGATGTTCGACGCCGTGATGGAACTGAGTGATCCCGACGACGTCGTGGCCGCCCCGAAGGCCCGGGCGATCACGTTGGAGACCGGTCGCCTGGCGGTGCAGGTCGACGACTACCGTCCGCTGCCCGACACGGTGCAGCCCGACCTCGTGGTCGTCGAGCAGGACAGCACACTCGCGACCGAGCTCGCAGCGGCCGCGAGCGGTGACGACCCCACGTTCCGGCGGGTGTGGCGGAACACCCGCTTCTCGATCTACGAGCCCGCCGTCAGCGGGCCGTGAGCTCGAGCGACATGCACGTGCTGTAGGGGTTCACCTCATTCGAGGAGCGCGGCGAGTGCGTCGACGAACGGGGCGGGGTCTTCGTCGACCGCCTCTCCGTAGAGCTTGACCTTCGGCTCCGTGCCACTCGGCCGGATCTGCACCCTGACGCCGCCGGCGAGTTCGAACCGGAGCAGGTCGGCTTCCGGGTACTCCTCGACGCCGACGACGTCCCGACCGCCGATGGAAGCGGGTGGATCGGCGCGCAACGCCGCCACCTTGCCCGAGGCCTCCTCCGGGCTCATCCGCACCGAGGCATCGGCGAGCACGTGGCGGCCATCTCCGCGAAGAGCACGGCCGCGGAGATTCCGTCCTTGTCGAGCGGCCGTTCGGCCACCAGGTAGCCGAGCGCCTGTTCGTAGCCCATCACGAACGTCAGCTCGGGCTGGTCGAGCACCGCCCGGGCGATCCACTTGAAGCCGGTGAAGGTCTCGGCCGAGTGAACGCCGTGGGCGGCGGCGATCTTGCCGAGGAGCGCCGAGGAGACCAGGGTGGTCACCACGAGCCGGTCGTCGCCGTCGCCGTGTTCGAGCAGGTAGTCGGCGAACAGCCAGCCGATCTCGTCGCCGCCGAGCCGCCGCCACGAACCG
>CAXBAZ010000707.1:0-2649 GCA_963973395.1 uncultured Acidimicrobiaceae bacterium | reverse complement strand
GCGAGCGGAACCGTGACTTCGTGGTGGTCCGGTACGACGTCCAGGGGCCACTGACAAGCCCTTGAAATTGCGCGCGGTTCAGCTCAGCTGACGTGATGAACGCGCGAGCTGTGCCACGGGGTCGCCCGGGATCCGGATGACTGAACCCTGGCTACCTCACTGCCTCGGTGAGGGGCGCGGCAGAAATCTCCTCGCGAACGATGCGTGCGCCCGCGCTGAGCGCGCTCAACTTCGCGAGCGCGATGTCCCGTGGGAAGGGCGCCATCCCGCAGTTCGTACTCGGCAGGAGTTTGTCCGCGTCGACGAACCCGAGTGCCCGCCGGAGAGTGGCGGCGACCTCGTGCGGGGTCTCGACGCGCTCGTCTGCCACGTCGATCGCCCCGAGCATGACCTTCTTGCCCCGGACTAGCTCGACGAGGTCAATCGGGACACGAGAGTTGTGGCACTCCAGCGAGATGATGTCGATGCTGGACTGCTGCAGTAGTGGAAACGACTCCTCGTACTGTCGCCATTCCGACCCGAGGGAGGCCTTCCAGTCGGTGTTGGCCTTGATCCCGTAGCCGTAGCAGATGTGTACCGCGGTCTCCGCGCGGAGTCCCTCGGCTGCTCGTTCCAGTGCCGCCACGCCCCAGTCCTTCATCTCGTCGAAGTAGACGTTGAACGCGGGCTCGTCGAACTGGATGATGTCGATCCCCGCGGCCTCGAGATCTCGGGCCTCCTGGTTGAGGATCGTCGCGAACTCCCACGCCAACTTCTCACGGCTCTTGTAGTGGCCGTCGTAGAGCGTGTCGATCATCGTCATGGGGCCGGGGAGCGCCCACTTGATCGGCTGATCGGTCTGCTGCCGGAGGAACCTCGCGTCGTCGACGAACACGGGCTTTGAGCGGCTCACGTCGCCGATTACTGTGGGCACGCTCGCGTCGTAGCGGTTGCGGATCCGGACGGTCTCCCGCCGATCGAAGTCGACGCCGTCGAGATGCTCGATGAAGGTCGTGACGAAGTGCTGACGGGTCTGCTCGCCGTCGCTGACGATGTCGATGCCGCGGTTGCTCTGTTCGTGGGATGCGATACGCAGCGCGTCCTGTTTGCCCTCGCTCAGCTCGTCGCCCTGCAACCGCCAGGGCGACCAGAGGACTTCAGGCTGGGCGAGCCACGAGGGCTTGGGCAGGCTGCCGACGGTGGACGTGGGCAGGATCCGGTTCATGGTCGACTTTCCTCCGGTGGTCATCCGACGAGAACGGCGTGGCGGGCGGCCCACTGCTCGAGGAGTTCTCGGTGCGGCTTGATGAAGTGTTCTTCCGTGTACGCGCCCTGCTTCTTCGCGAGCTGACTGAGCTCGTCACGGTCGTAGACAATCGGGGTGCGCGAGTAGTCCTGTTGATCCAAGGACGGCCGGTAGACGTCAGTTGCGGCCGAGTGCGCGTTGTAGATCTCCGGCCGATAGATCTTCTGGAACGTCTCCATGACGCTGATCGTGCCGATGAGCTGCAGGTACGAGTAGTCGTTGAGCAGTTCGCCGCGGAAATAGAACGCGAGCGGGGCGACCCCGCCGGGTGGCATGAAGTACCTGACCTGGAGCCCCATCTTGTGAAAGTACTCGTCGGTCAACGAGTAGTCGTTCTGCTGGTACTCGGCGCCGAGGACCGGGTGCTGGTAACCGGTCCGGTGGTAGGTCCTGCTCGTCGACACGCTGATGCAGATCACGGGATCCACCTCGAATCGTTCCCCGTTCGCCGCAGAGTCGAGAAAGTGCTGAAACAGCTTTCCGTGCAGGACACCGAAGTCGCTGGGCACGGTGAACTCGGAGCTTCCTTCATTGACCGACGGCAGCCGAACGCTGAAGTCGTAGTCGCGGACGTAGGACGAAAAATTGTTGCCCACGATGCCCGGCAGGCGGTGCCCGGTCTGGTGATCGACGATCTGGATATCCAGTACCTCGATCAGGGGGAACCCGTGATCGGCATCGTCCGTATAGAACTGCAGGTCCGCGGAGACGATCTCGAGTTCGACCGAATAGCGGTCCCCGGTCGGGTTATCCCGGCGTGCGAGGTCGTTGAATCGGTGGTTGATCATCGACAGGGTTCGGCGGAGATTCTGCTGCCGGTGCTCGCCGCGAGCCAGGTTCGCGAAGTTCGTGGTGGTCCGAGAGCTCTCCGACGGAGAGTAGTTCTCGTCGAAGCGGGTGGTGGTGATGCTGAACGTGAGTTCGTTCGACATGTACGTCCAATTCAGGGCTTGGTCGGCCGGGCTCGGCGCTGCGGAAATTCTGTATCCCCATCCTGCAGTCCCAGTTCAGGTATCGGGTAACTAACGTTTGCTATGGATCTCTATAGGCTGTAGCTATGCGCCGGGAATCCAGAGGTATCACACTCCAGCAGCTGCACTACTTCATCGAGGTCGCCGCGGAGGGCTCGATCACCGGCGCTGCGGAGTTGCTCTACGTCGCCCAGCCGACCATGTCCGCCGCGATGAAGGACCTCGAATCCAGGGTGGGGCGCACCCTGCTTGCCCGGTCCGCCCGGGGAGTGACGCTGACCGACGAGGGCGCGGAATTCCTCGGCTACGCCCGACAGGTCGTCGAACAGATGTCGCTGCTGGAGCAGCGCTACCTCGGCCAGCCACCCTCACGGCGGTTGCTCGGGGTATCCG
>CAXBAZ010000706.1:0-2651 GCA_963973395.1 uncultured Acidimicrobiaceae bacterium | reverse complement strand
GGCTGAAGCCCGCCATCCGTTCGTCGACCTGCTCGACCTTGTTGCGCAGGTTGAGCGGGAGCGACACCTCGCCGGTCTCGGTCGACAACACACGAACCCGGTAGAAGCGCGGGATGTCGGCCGGGAAGTACTCGAGCAGGAACACCTGGGAGGGGATGCCGTCGTCGGTGAGGCGGCTGCTGAACGCCTCTGGCTCGAAGTTGCCGTCGAGTTCCTGGCGGAACACCGAACCGTCGTGGCGAGAGATGATCTCGATCTCGCTGACGCGCCGCGTGCCTGCGATCGCGCCGTCGATCGGCGGACCGGCCTGCGTGGTGAAGCCGGCGAACGTGCCGTCGAGCGACGTCGCCGTCAGTTCGCTGCCGGTTCGCATCACCTGTTCAGCGAGCGGTTCGCCGTGGGGCAGGCTCGCCCACATGACCGGCCGCGTCGGTCCGATGCCTCCGATGTGCGGGCCGAGCGTCATCACGGCGGTCGATCGGTCGGGCGACGGGACCGCCGTGAACTTGACCCAGGTGTTGTCCACCGCTCCGTTGCGAAGGATGCCAAGCTGGCCGTCGCTGTCGATCAGCGCAACGGGCTCGTACGGATGCTTCCCGGTGCCCGGCGCGTTGGTGTCGCTCGTGGCCGTCGTGACGGCTGGCGTGGTGGTCGTCGGCGAGACGGCGGGCATCGGGACGAGCGCCGGGTCATCGACCGTCGGTACGTCGGCCGACGAGAGTTCGGCCCCACCGCGCTCATCACCCGCGAGCTCGGATGAACCCGAGCACGCAGCGACGACGAACGCCACGGTCGCAGCGATCGCCAGGGTGCGCGTGCTCGTACGGCTCATGTCATGTCCGACACC
Source organism: uncultured Acidimicrobiaceae bacterium (assembly GCA_963973395.1). Taxonomy (GTDB): domain Bacteria; phylum Actinomycetota; class Acidimicrobiia; order Acidimicrobiales; family Ilumatobacteraceae; genus Ilumatobacter. Next base: position 1,804 of record CAXBAZ010000706.1, on the reverse strand, counting down.
GCCGGCCGACGGCAGGTTCCGAGTCCTCCGCGATCTCGATCGACCCGACGACGACGGCCAGGATGCAACGACCCTCCAATCGCCGCCGGGATCGCGGACTCGACGTCGACGAACGAACGGAGTGAACCCGGTTCGCTCCGTTCGTACGGTCAAGCCGCTCGGCGGGCGGTGGATCGGGCGCAGCGCGGCGAGGCGGGTTCAGAGCTGTTCCGCGTAGTCGATCGCGGACTCGACGTCGGAGAATCCCTCGAGACGGCGGATCATGGATCCGTCCTGCCACAGCAGCGTGTTGCCGGCGAACCGTTCGAGCACGATCTCACCGCCGGCGTCGAAGAACGTCACGTCGTGGGGGGCGCCGTCGATCCAGAGTCCGAGGCCGCCGCCCACGTCGACCCGGCGTACACGTGTCCCGTCGCCGACGATCTTGCCGATCGCGGGGTTGTCGAGCGTGCCGACGAACTCGGAGACGAGGATCTCGTCGTCGCCGACCTCGACGACGGTGCCGACCGGGCCCGGTTCCTCCGCTGCGGACCCGTTCCGATCGGTACCACTGCCCACCGGATCGGGCACGGAGGCGGGCGGAGCTCCTGGTCGCCGATCGAGGCGGACGCCGTCGAAGCCGAGCCAGTCGGCGACCGTCCGGCGCGACGACGGCACGGCGACAGCGACCAGCGCGAGCACGACCACCAACGCGGCCGCGATGCGCAGCAGCGGCCGACCGGTGATGGTCGGACGTTCGTCGAGCCGGGCCAACACCGCGTCAGGTAGGCCGTCGTCAGCATCGATGTCGAGCACGTCGCCGAGTGCACGCAGCCGTTCGTCGAGCATCGTCATGGCGACTCCTCCCCCGACCCGCCCAGCTCGAGGCGCAGCCGGTCGAGCGCTCGGGACGTGCGGGACTTGACCGTGCCGCGGGCGACGCCGAGCACCGACGCGGTCTCGGCTTCGGACAGATCCGCAACGAACCGGCAGCCGAGCACCGCACGGTCGTTGGCACCCAACCGGCCGAGCGCACGGGCCAGCTCCTCGTGTTCGAGGTGGTCGAACGCGGCCGAGTCGGCGCCCGTTGCCACTCGGAGCTCGCGCCCGGCCGCCCGGTCGTCCCGACGCAACCGCCGGACACGGCCGCGCACGTTGTTCTTGGCCTCGTTGGCGACGACCCGCAGCATCCACGAACGCACGGAACTGGTGCCGCGATAGCTGCCGACACCCCGATAGGCCTTGACCATGGCGTCCTGCACGATGTCGTTCGCCTCCTCTGTCGAGCCGCTGATCACCGCCGCCACCCGTAGCACCGCCCGTTGATGGCGCCCGACGAGCGCGCCGAACGCGGCACGGTCGCCGGAGCGAACGCGGGCGACGAGCTCCTCGTCGTCGTACACGGTCAGGTCGGGTGGTGGCATCGCTGATGACAGCCTGTCGCACCGTCCGACACCACGCACACCCCCGTGGTTCCCGATCGCCGACTGCCCGCATCCCCCACCGTGCCGCGACGGCGTGGCCGGAGGAACCAAACCCGCGACATCGCCCACCGCCCCGCCGCGCAACGCCGCGGTGTCGCGGCTCCGTGGCCAGAGGAACCAAGCACGCGACACGGCCGACCGACGACCACCTCCACCCGAGTGCCTGTCGCGGACTGCGCCTCCCACGACCAGAAACGCGACACGGCCTCGCACTGGGGAGCGGCCTCGTCGGTGGCGACCGTGTCGGCCGTGTCGGCCGTGTCGCGCACGCGTGCCGCTGAGCCCTGTGTGGTGTCGCGGAGCTTCCCTCACGCATGTCGCGGGTCTTTCCTCTCGGTGGG
>CAXBAZ010000705.1:0-2653 GCA_963973395.1 uncultured Acidimicrobiaceae bacterium | reverse complement strand
GGCCGACGTAACCTCGAGCAGCGCCGCGAGACACTGCGCTGCCTCGGCGACCGATCCGGCGCACGTCGCGAGGCGAGCCCGGCTCGACAGGACTCCGGCCGAGAGGAGCGGCGCCGGGTCCATGAGCGCCACGAGCGTGGCCGCCTCCTCGACCATCACCTGAGCCGGCGCAGTTCTGCCGACGTCGGCCAGCGCGATCGTGAGTAGCGGCAACGGGTGGACACGCGAAACGGAGACCGGTGCCGCCTCCTCCCAGTACTGCTCGGCGAGGTCGGCGGCATGGTCGAGATCGCCGTCGAGGCGGCGCCCGACCAGTTCGATGAAGGTGGGAAGGAAACGCAGGACCGGAATGGTGCGCTGACGCGACCACTCGAGGGCTCGTCCGTAGGTCGAGCGGTCGCTCGCCACGAGTGCCACGTGCGCCAGAGCGGCGGCGGCGGTCATCGAGAAGGCCGGATCGGCGGGGATCTCCTCGTCGCCGCGAGCGATCGCAGACCGCAGGTCACCTCGCACGAGATCGACGACGATCGCAGCCGCGTAGCCGTTCCCGACGGTGTCGACCCGGAATCCGGTGCGGTGGCGGCGGGTCAACCGGGCGAGTTCGGCGACGTGACACTCCGACTCGTCGAGGCGCCCCATCAGCGCCAGTATGTAGGCCACGAACCCGCCGTAGATCGAGTCTTCGAGGTCGTCGCGACGAGCTCTCGCCTCCTCGACGTGGGCCAGCATCGGGTCGAGGTGGCCCTGGTACGCGGGGAGCATGGCCCTGCCTCGCGCCAGCCAGCCGCGGGCGCGGTCGCCGTCGGCCGGGAGCAGGCGGGCGACCTCCTCGGCCACCACGCTCACGTCGATCCGGTGGGCAGTGGCACCCTTCCCGGTCCAGTCGTCCGCCGGACCGGTCGCCGGCCGAAGGCGGTCACCGGCGCTCCGGTCCAGCGACAGGAGCCAGGCCCACGTGTCGGCCACGTTCGCATGATGGCCGAGTGCGCTGCGGACCGACGCCAGCCCCGCACACATCGCGAACACGAGGCGGGGGTCGTTCTCCCGGGCCCAGTCAATCGCGGCGACCAGGTCGGGCATCTCCCGGATGAACTGCCGGCGTTCGATGCCTCTACGGCCGGCACCCACGTCGGAGCAGAAGGTGGCCATATGGTCGGCATGACGGGCTCTGGCCCGCTCGAGGTCGTCGCGGGCTTGGGCCTGCATCACGCAGAACCGGCGGACTGTCTGCAGCATCCTGAACCGGCCGGTGGCGTCGTCGAATTGCAACAGGCTCGCATCGACCAGTGCGCCGACGGCATCGGCCACCTCGTCGGGCGATTCGCCGTCGCCGCCGACCGCCAGCGCCGCCTCGAGCGAGAAGGAGGCCTGGAACACCGACAGCCTGACCAACACCGAGCGGGCGAGTGGGCCGACCAGATCGACGCTCCACGCGATCGATGCGTGCAGAGTCGCATGCCGCCCGAGCGGGACGCCGCTCCCCGTCGACTGCCATCGGACGGCATCGTTGATCCCGGCCGCCACCGCCTCGATCGGGAGGGTGCGCGTGCGGGCCGCTGCCAGCTCGACGGCCAGGGGTAGCCCGTCGACACCGATGCAGATCGCGGCGACGTGACCGAGCGCGTCGTGATCCAGCACGAGGCCTGGCCGCGCGTCGCGGGCACGCTCGACGAAGAGCTGCAGCGCGTCGTACGCGCCCAGGTCGCCGACCTCGATCGGATGGTCGGCCGGCGGGGTGGCGAGTGACGGGACCCGCCAGACCGATTCACCCGCGATGCCCAACGGCTCCCGACTCGTGACGAGCGCGCGGAGCGACCCGCAGTGCGACAGCAGCTCCGTGACGAGCTCGGTGACCGACGCGAGCACGTGTTCGGCGTTGTCGACGACGAGCAGCAGCGGCGGTCCGGCGACCACGTGCCCGATCAGCTGCTGGGTGGGATCGCCGCGCGTGTGCGGCGTCAGGCCGATAGCGACCGACACGCGCTCGACCACGGCGGACGGAGCCGGCACCTCACCGAGCTCGACCCACCGGACGTCGGCGCTCCTCCCGTCGGCCACGGCCGTCGCGGCTGCGATGGCCAACCGGGTCTTGCCACATCCTCCGCTCCCGGTGAGCGTCACGAGGCGATTGGTCCTGACCAGTTCGAGCACGGTGGCAACGTCATGATGTCTGCCGACGAACGAACTGAGCGGCGCCGGCGGTCCGTGATCGTGCACAGCGGGTGTGACGGGCGCGTACCGCCTGACCCGCGCCGGCCACCTTCGGCGAGCGCCCGCATGAGGAGAGCCCGCGGTCGTTCGCGGAATGGCTCGCGTTCGACGAGCGCTCGGGTCGCCACCAGCGCGGCCGGGACGTCGCCGGCGTCGAGCTGGAGGACGGCGAGGTCTTCGACCGCCGCGGCATGCAATTCGGCGAGACGGCGGCGCGCAGGTTCTGCCCAGCGCTCACCGGCAAACTCGGCAAGTGGGTCATCGCGCCACAGCACGACCGCCTTCTCCAGCGCGGCTCTGGCCGCGACATCGCCCACGGTGGGAGCCAGCGACACGAGGCGCTCGAACTCGACCAGGTCGACGTCGGCTCGGAGTAGGTAACCCACGTCGGTCGTTTCGACGCCATCGGCACCGATCACTCGACGCAGGCGACTGACCGAGG
>CAXBAZ010000704.1:0-2653 GCA_963973395.1 uncultured Acidimicrobiaceae bacterium | reverse complement strand
TGCAGCGTGCCGATCGGGGCGTGGTCGATGCCCGCCGCGGCCTCGTGCTGGCCCGCTGCGGTCAGCTCGGTGCGGAGCCGGTGGCGCAGTTCGGCGGCGGCCTTCTCGGTGAAGGTGATCGCGGCGACCGACCCGATGTCGACACCGGACCGGACGAGCGACACGATCCGCCCGACGAGGCTCGAGGTCTTGCCGGCGCCGGCGCCGGCTTCGACGAAGAGATCGGCCGTGAGGTCGGTGGTGATGCGCTCACGTGCAGCCTGGTCGGGTGGAAGCTGCGCACTCATTCGGACACCTCGTCCTGGTCGTCGGTGAACCACGGCGCGATCCGGGGGTCGTGCCGCTTGCGACTCCACTCGGCGTAGCGCTCGTCGACCCCGAGGCCGTCGGGCTGGCAGTACCAGCAGTCGATGTAGTGCCGGTACTGCGGCGGACCGGTGACCGCCGGGAACAGACCCGACTCGATGCGGTCGACGACCTGCTGCAGGTCGTCGGTGACCTGCGCCCACACCGCCCGGTCGAACGAGTAGCCGTACCGCTCGTAGCGGCCGCGCGAGAAGAAGCCATACTCGGCGCGGACCGGCGTCGTCGACGTGCCCGCCTGTTCGCCGATCGCAGCGAGTGCGGCGGCGGCGTAGATCGGCAGCTGGAACTTCGTGGCCTCCTCGGTGGGGTCGGCGCTCGTGATCTTCTTGAACGCGTCGGCCCGTCCGGACTTGTGGTCGGTGATCACCAGCTCGCCGTCGTGGCGGCGGTCGATGCGGTCGGCGAACCCGGCGACCGCCAGCCGCCGACCGTCGGCGAGCGGGAGCGTGACAGCGTTGTCGTCGTCGTAGCCGAATCGGAGCTCGGAGTGCACGACCTCGGCCCCGCGCTCGGCCGCCCGCTCCCCGTCGGCCACGAACCAGTCGAGCAACTCGTTGCGGACCGAGCGCCGCTGCAGGAACCAGTTGGCCGGCCGGCCGGTGCGGCCCGACCGCTCGAACTCGTCGGCCGTCGCCTCGAACGTGTCGATCAACGCCCGGGTCGCCGCCGGAGACCATCCGTTGGGACCCGGCTGGGCGACCTCACCGGCGATCACCTTGCGGTGGAAGCGGTCGAGCGTCGTGTGGAGGACGTTGCCGCGCTCCATCGGCGACAGCCCGAGTTCGTCGGCCGGATCGTCGAGCCGGCGCACACCGAGCAGGTAGCGCATGAAGTAGCCGTGCGGGCACGACGGCCAGTGTTCGAGTCGCGACGCCGAGACCGGCCGGTCGAAGTGCTCGACCGCGAGGCCCGTGAGATCACCGTCGAACTCGGTGAGCTCGTCGGAGCGGCGGGCGGTGCGCAGCCGCAATGCCCGCTCTGCTGCGACGTCGCCGGCACAGGCGGCGGGCAGGGCCGACGGATCGTCGGATGCGATCGCGGCTCGGTGGCGGAGCCGGTGGTCGTGCGCGGCGGCCGGGAACTCGCACGTGAGCAGACCCGCGTGATGACTGCTCACGACCACCCGCGGCGCGCCGGCGAGGTGCTGTGCGATCCAGCGCGATTCGAGTCGATCGGTGGTGGCCCGCAGGTCGCCGCGCGGCGCGCTCACGACGACCGCTCGCGAGGCGGCGAGATGCCCGAGGAAGCTGCGATGGATGCGGTGCGCCCGCTGGTCGGACGTGGGCAGCCCGGCGGCCCGACGGTCGTGGTCGGAGATGAGCGGGTCGGTGGGAGGTGCCGGCGGGAGCAGGCCGTCGGCGGCCCCCAGCACGATCGTCAGGTCGGCGTCGAGGCCGACCGTGCCGGCGAGCGAGCCGACGGTGACCCCGTCGCCGAGTCGGCCGAGCCGACCCGGCGCGGCCTCGAACTCGGCCGTGAACGCGGCCCGGAACTCGCCACGGGTGATCGGCCGACTGGTCGAGCACACGGCTCGCGTGATCGGATGCCAACCGCTCGGCCTCGTCGAGCTGGTCGAGCACCGACCGGCCGAGTCGGTGCACCACCTGGCGTTCGCACCACTCGACCCACGCCCGCCACGGCCGGGTGCGTTGGGGATGGCCGAGATCGCGGCGCAGTTCGTCGATGAAGGCGGCGAGCCGCTCGACCTCGTCGGCATCGCGGTCGCGGCTCGGCACCTGAGCGCGCAGCGATGCGGCCAGGCGCGCCAGGCGTGGCGTCCAGTGGTCGTCGCGGCTGATGCCGGCCGCGCGGGCCAACCGCTCCCATCGGGCGACCGACACTCGGCTGCCGTCGGCGGCGTGGACCGGGACGTCGGCGAGGAGGTCGAACAGGTCGTTGCGCCGGAGGCCGCGGCGGTCGAGCTGGAGCAGGTCGAGCAGGAAGCGGGGGACCAGCCGTTCGGTGACCAGGGTGCCCGGTCGGCCGTTCCACGGGATGCCGGCGGCGTCGAGATGGTGCTCGACGAGGCGGGCGTAGGGGCGGTCGGTGGGCCAGACGAGCGCGGTGCGGGCGAACGGCGTGCCGTCGCGGGCGGCGTCGACGAGCCGACGGACCGCGTGACGAACCTCTTCGTCGGCGTCGGTGGTCGACACGATGGTGATCGCCGCGGGGGCATCGTGCACCGGCACGGTCGGGAGCACGATCGAACTTCCGATCGCTTCGGCGAACAAGGCCGTCTCGGTGTCGACACCGTCGACGCCGGTCGACTCGGCGAGCACCTGGAGTT
>CAXBAZ010000703.1:0-2655 GCA_963973395.1 uncultured Acidimicrobiaceae bacterium | reverse complement strand
TCACTCGAGCAGAACGTCGGTGTGCCGGCGGGACGCGACGCCGGGGTCGCCGCCGCGAGCTCGTCGATCGTCGGGTTCCTCGACGACGACGCGGAACTGCTGGACACCCGGGCCGTGTCCGCGATCCTCGACGTCTTCCGGTCGGATCCGCTCGTCGGAGCGGTCACGCTGCGAATCGTCGACGAGGGCGGCCGCACGGCTCGCCGGCACGTTCCCCGGGTCGGCCATGCCGGACACGACCGCACGGGTGACGTCGTGACGTTCCTCGGCGGCGCCTCGATCCTTCGTCGCGAAGCGTACGAGCGGGCGGGCGGCTACTGGGGCGAACTCTTCTACGCCCACGAGGAACTGGATCTGGCGTGGCGACTCCACGACCTCGGCTACTCGGTCCGATACCTCGCCGACGTCGAGGTCGCCCACCCGGCGACGCCGATCGGTCGCCATCCGGACGGCTGGTGGCGTACGGGCCGGAACCGGGTGATGATCGCTCGCCGCAACCTGCCGTGGGCGGTCGCCGTCCCGCACGTACTGATCTGGCTGGCCGTCGGTTGGCTCCGGGCGCCGGCCGGTGAATGTCGCCGTCGCTATCGGCAGGGTTGGGCGACCGGTTGGACGGAACCGGTTCAGAGGCGCCCGATCCGCTGGCGGACGGTGTGGCGCCTGACCCGGCTGGGGCGCCCGCCGCTGATCTAGCGCGCGGACCCGGTCGCCGTGACGTCCGGATCGAGTCGCACTCCTGCCGACACCAGTTCCGTCCGGAGTCGGGCTCGTGCAGCCGGGTCGATGGCGACCATCTGGTCGAGCGAGTCGAAGACGCGTCCCTCGAGCTGGTCGGGGTCGCCGATCGGCGACACGTCTGCGGGGTCGCCGATCGCCGAGTACCTGAAGCCGAGGGTCCGATCGAGCTTGGTCAACTCGTCGACATCGGAGTCGAGGTACGCCGCGAGCTCGTCGCGGAGTCGCACCGGCGTGAAGTCGACCTGATCGGCGAGCGCTGCCTCGATCGAACGGATCCGGCCGATCAGTTCGAGCGATTCGGGCATGATCCGGTCAGGACCTTGTGGCCAATGGAGTCGACGGTGCTCGAGCAGGAGGTCCATGCCCTCGGCCGAGATCGACTCGTTCGCATCGGCCGGTCGTTCGAATCCGCTGATGTCGACACCGAGTTCGGACGCGAAGTCGTCGACCACGTCGCCGCCCACGAGCGTCGACCGACTGAACTCCCGGACGCTCACGTCGCCGACCTGGTTCCACATGCGGAGCATTCGTGCCCAGTGCGAGCGTTTTCGGCCGAACGGCATCAACTTGTTGCTGCCCTTCAGGTGTTGCTGCAGCCACGAGACATAGTGCGTCGACGGCTGGCGGAGGTAGAACACCACGTGGATGTCGAAGTCGTCGAGGTGCTCGCGTGCGAACTCGGTCATCGGACCGATGCCGCTGCGGGTGAAGAATTCGCCGGAGATGACCAGGGTGTCATGGTCGGTTCGACGGAACTCGTCGAGCAGGCGGATCCACGCCGCTCGACTGTCACCCTGCCGCCGTTCGAGGTCGTCGCCGTATCGGTCGGAGTAGATCCGCTGGACCCGATTCCAGAAGGCCATGGCCAAGAAGTTGTGGTCGCGACGGTTCCTGCGGTCGGCGGCGGGACGGAAGAACACTCCCTGATCGCCCAGCGCCGAGGCGTTCGCGTTCAGGAACTGCTGGATGGAGGTCGAGCCGGTCTTGGGCAGTCCGGCGTGCAGCACGAGTCGAGGCATGTCGCCATCACTTTACCGAGGGGGCCAGTTCGCGCCCTGATGCCGCTCGCGCCGCCGGCGGATGCGGCGCGTCACGTTCCGTGAGCCGACCTCTGCGTCGTGTGCGCCGCTGGTACGTTCGCCGCGGCGATGAGAGAATTGACGTCAAGTTCCCCGACGGTGATGTCGAAGCACATCCGTATGCGCTTCGTGGCCACACTCGTCCTCCTCGCGACCGTTGTCGGTGGCATCATCGTCGGAGCGCCGTTGCGGACCGAAGCCGCAGCGGCCGATGGCTGTCTACCGGCCAACGGCTTGATGAACCTCAACGACGCCGACGACCTGCTGGCGGGTCGCGTCCGCGTCACGTCGACGGTCACCGTCGAACTCGGCAAGGGCGACATCGACTGGAACCGGACCTCCCTCGGTGACGGCCCGGCCCGGCAGCTCTACAGCCTGAAGTGGGTCGAGGAGCTCGTTCGCGAACATCGACGGTCCGGTGAGTCCCGGTACCTCGACCGTGCCGTGCAGATCGTCCTCGACTTCGCAGCGGACCACCCGGTCGGCGCTGGCCCGGACGCGATCGACGCGTGGTATCCGATGCACGCAGGTCAACGTACGACTGCGATCGCATGTGTCGCAGCGGTCACCAACCATTCCGGCATCGATGCCGCCCTGGAAGCACACACACGCTGGTTGTCGAGCGTCGTCGGTGGGCTCGACGACTGGAACCAGGCGATCGATCCACACCTCGGGCTGCTGATGGGCGGTTGCGACCTCGGTGTCGCCGCGTGGCGGGACCAGGCGCGGGCAGGGTTCGCGTCGTTGGTGACCGGCATGATCGACGCGCAGGGCGTCCTGATGGAGCAGACGCCCGGCTACGGGCGCTTCGTGTGGGAGCGGTGGGGTGCCGTCGAGG
>CAXBAZ010000702.1:0-2656 GCA_963973395.1 uncultured Acidimicrobiaceae bacterium | reverse complement strand
GTCGCCGACGATGCGGGCCTCGTTGACCTCGCCCAGCACCGGGTGCTGGCGCGGCCATCCCAGTGCGCCGTACGGACGGGTACCCGGGCGCCAGACGAACCCGAACGGCGACTCGCTCAACGCATAGCCGCACACCAGTTCGAGACCGAACCGTTCCTCGATCTCCCGGTGCCGCTGCTCGGTCGGTGACGGCCCGGTGTAGCAGCGTCGAAGCGGGTTGTCGGCGTCGTCGGGTCGTTCCGGCTGGCGCATCAGGATCTCGAGCATCGCGCCGATCGCGTTGAACTCTGTCGCATCGTGACGGCGGGCGGCATCGACGAAGTCGGACGCCGAGAAGCGGGGCAGCAACACCACTCCGGTGCCGAGTGCCACCGAGCCGAGGATGGAGTAGGCCGGTGCATTGATGTGGAACAGCGGCAGCGACGTCATCAGCCGGTCGCCGCTGTCGAGCTGCATCCACCACGGGAACGAAGTGCCCGCCCAGGCATACGCCCGGTGGGTCTGCATGACCAGCTTGGATCGGCCCGTGGTGCCCGACGTCGGGATGAACACCGCGAGATCGTCGGCGGTGACGCGCGCCCGGGGTGCATCGGTACCGTCGGTCGCACCGAGCTCGTCGACGTCGAGCACGCCGGCCCCACCGGCGACCGGGCGGATCGTGTCGCGCAACCCGGCATCGGTGACGATCGCGACCGGGCGGACCTGCCGGACGAACCCGTCGAACTCGACGGCACTGCTCGCCGGGTTGAGCGGCACCTGGACGGCGCCGAGCTGCATCAGCGCGAACCAGGTGAACAGGTAGCGCGGCTCGTTGCGGGCCGTGACGATGATGCGGTCACCCCGGCCGACACCTGCCGCGGTCAGGCCGACAGCGAGCCGATCGACGAGCCCGGCAGCATCACCGAACGTCCACGATCCGTCGTCGGTGATCACCCAATCGGTGTCGGGCGCCGACTCGACGGCACGGTCGAACAGCTCCGGGATCGTCTCGATCACATCGCCGGTCATGGATCGATCGTAGGCGTCCGGGTCCGTGGACGCGCAACGGCCCGGGACCGAAGCCCCGGGCCGTCACGAACTCACGGTTGGTGCCTGGCACCAACCGTCACATCATGCCGCCCATGCCACCCATCGGGTCCATGCCGCCGCCGCCCATGCCGGCGCCCGCGGGCTCCGGCTTGTCGGCCACGAGGCACTCGGTGGTGATGACGAGGGCCGCGATCGAGGCTGCGTTCTGCAGCGCCGCACGGGTCACCTTGGCGGGGTCGATGATGCCGGCCTTCACCATGTCGACGATCTCACCGGTGGCTGCGTTGAGGCCGTTCGAGCCGGTTTCGGCTTCGACCGCACGCACCATGACGGAGCCCTCGAGCCCGGCGTTCTCGGCGATGTTGCGGGCCGGAGCGGTCAGCGACTCCCAGACCAGCTTGGCGCCGGTCTGCTCGTCACCTTCGAGGCTGTCGACGACCGCCTGGACCGAGCCGCGGGCACGGATGAGGGCGGTGCCGCCACCGGCGACCACGCCTTCCTCGATCGCCGCACGAACCGACGACACCGCGTCTTCGATCCGGTGCTTCTTCTCCTTGAGCTCGATCTCGGTGGCCGCACCGACCTGGATGACGGCGACGCCGCCGGCCAGCTTGGCGAGGCGCTCCTGGAGCTTCTCACGGTCCCAGTCGGAGTCGGTGTTCTCGATCTCGGCCTTGATCTGGTTGACGCGACCGTTGATGTCGTCGGTGGTCCCGCCACCGTCGACGATGGTCGTGTTGTCCTTGGTGATCACGACGCGCTTAGCGGTGCCGAGCAGGTCGAGCGTGGCGTTCTCCAGCTTGAGGCCGACGTCTTCGCTGATGACCTGGCCACCGGTGAGGACGGCCATGTCCTGCAGCATCGCCTTGCGACGGTCGCCGAAGCCCGGCGCCTTCACGGCGGCGGCGTTGAACGTGCCACGGATCTTGTTGACGACCAGCGTCGCGAGGGCCTCGCCCTCGAGGTCTTCGGCGATGATGACCAGCGGCTTGCCGGTCTTCATCACGGCCTCGAGCACCGGCAACATCGCCTGCACCGTCGAGATCTTGCCCTGGTTGAGCAGGATGTAGGCGTCTTCGAGCACCGCTTCCTGGCGCTCGGGGTCGGTCACGAAGTACGGCGACAGGTAGCCCTTGTCGAACTGCATGCCCTCCGTGAACTCGAGCTCGGTGCCGAACGTGTTCGACTCCTCGACCGTGACGACGCCGTCCTTGCCGACCTTGTCGATCGCCTCGGCGATGACCTCACCGATCGAGCTGTCGGCCGCCGAGATCGTGGCGACGTTGGCGATGTCGGTCTTGTCGTCGACGTCCTTGGCCTGGCTCTGGATCGACTCGACCGCAGCGACGACGGCCTTCTCGATGCCCTTCTTGACGGCCATCGGGTTGGCGCCGGCGGCGACGTTCTTCATGCCGACCCGCACCATCGCCTGAGCGAGCACGGTGGCCGTGGTGGTGCCGTCGCCGGCGATGTCGTCGGTCTTGGTGGCGACTTCCTTGACGAGCTGGGCACCCATGTTCTCGAACGGGTCCTCGAGCTCGATCTCCTTCGCGATCGACACACCGTCGTTGGTGATCGTCGGGGCGCCGAACTTCTTGTCGAGCACCACGTTGCGGCCCTTCGGCCC
>CAXBAZ010000701.1:0-2659 GCA_963973395.1 uncultured Acidimicrobiaceae bacterium | reverse complement strand
CGCGGACCCGCGCACTGCTACGGGAGTGCGCGGACACGGCGAGGCTAGCAAACTTAGGAGACAGACAGTGGCCAAGTGGATTCGGAACAAGTCAGGCAAGCTGGAACGCACGGACGAGACCCTGTGCCTCACGTGCATGATGCCCGCGTGGGGTAGCGTAGATCACTCGCCCTGCAAAATCGTTTTTAACCGACGGCGCATCGTGCGTGAGCAGGGCGGGCACAAAGGCTAGCCCGCTGGCCATTTGACAAGCGCTAGCGGATGATGGTACGGTAATGATAGAGGGGGTCAACCGACCCCACCCCGCAATAGCAAGCAGGAGACAGACAGATGAGCAAGGAACAGTCGTGCCCAGTTTCTCGATCAGGTCGCTGTAGCCACGGCAAGCGACGACGCGTTAAGACCTCGGCGATGTTCACGGACGAGGACGGCAATCGGGTACAAGACCTAGTCTACGAATGCGACGTGTGTAAGCAACGCTTCACCAGCCGTCTCTATCACGACGTACTCTCGTGGGCATTCGACGGACGCTAACCGTCCTGACGATCCCGGGTGGCCCCCGGGTGAAACCTCTAGGAAGGAGGTTGGCGGAAGCCAGAGCAGCTAGCAAGCAGGAGAAGCACGATGGCAACAGTCAGGAAGCTAGGGAAGGTCCAGTCAGGGGCGATGGTCCCGCACGTATCCGGCGACAGCATCTGGTGGGAGGAGGAGCGCATTGAGCCGCACAGCTACGCGTGCCTAGCTTGCGGTAACGTCTGGAGCCGGAAATGGCAAGCGGAGACCTGCGAGGATCGCCGCCACGTCGCCTCCTTCGCGCAGCACTACGGTGGAGTCGTTGAGAACGGCATCCACAAAGGCGGAGTCGAGTATATCCGCCACCGGATATACCGGATTAACCCAGAACGTAGCAGATAGGAGAAGCACGATGAAGACCGAGACCGAGACAGCGACACACACGCCCGGACCGTGGCGCAAACGAGTCACCGGGGAGGGGGGACCAGCGAACTCTATTCGCGACGCCCACGGCGATATTATCGCCACCTACCAAGGCCACTGGGGAGTCACATGGGAAGAACGCGAAGCTGAGGCCGAAGCTAACGGCAACCTGATCGCTCGCGCCCCCAGCCTGCTGGCGACGGCAGAGGCGATGATTGGGTCTTTTAGCTGGCTGCTCGACGAGGCGAGTGACGCGCATGGTAAGTGCAACCTATCGGATGACACAGAATGCCGCGAGGGCAGTCGTCCTACCGACCACGAGGAGATCAGAGACGCGTACCTGCTACGCCGGGAGATCGAGGCGACCATCGCGCAGGCCCGCGAGGGGGGGGCATCATGAAGTACTGCGCGAGTTGTGGAGAGAAGAAACAGCGGCTCACTTATCCGAAGGACGATCCAGTTGCCTGCACCATGCGCTGCGCTGCTGAGTCCTGGGACAACCTGAGAGCGGGCGGCGTCACTAGCTACTGCAACGGCTGCGGCGAATACGACGGCTGCAGATGCGGACCGCTGTCGGCACGCTGTCCAGTCTGTGAGGCGAATGTGTTCCCGGAGGAAGAGTGCGAATGCGAGGAGGCATCGTGAGCTTCACGAGCCTCGGCGAGAACCTCGACCCACCGATCGACCGGGAACACATGGGCGACTGTCCCTGCGCTGCTGGCTATGTCTGCACACGCTGCCGGGTAGCACACACGACCAACCTGCGGGCATTCTGTGGCTGCGGGGCGGGCATGACGATTGTGGCCGCAGACGAGGACGCGTGTCGGTGCGACGAGCTTTCCAGATCCCGATACGAACAGGCGCTCGAACGATACGGCAGGATATAGGCGCTAACACCGGCGGCCGGTCGTTGCACAGTCGCTGCCGACTCTGTTACGGTGACAAGACAGGGACACGAATGACCGTGTCCACCAAATAGCAAAAGAGGAGAAGGCGAATGGCTGACACAATTTTGACCAATGACCAGATCGCACGGCTGCTGTACCGCGCCGAGGCGGAGGTCGATGCGGCCTCACGGGCCACGGATGTCGGACGAGTGCAGCGCCTCTTGCAGGTCAGTGACGCCTACGTCCGCATAGCCTCGGTCGCAGTCAGTGCGATCAGCGCGCTCAGGGCAGACGACAAGCAGAATGGAGGGCTGCTATGAGCAGTAAGGTTGTCCACGAGGAAGACGCCCTGCGCGAGATGATGGAGGCATGGGCCAGAGTAGATGAAGCGGTCCACGTACTCGAGCTTCGGCGCTTTAACCTGGAAAAAACCATCGACGCGCAGTGCGAGCAATTAGGTGTCGTTGAGCGGGTCGAGGCAGGTGTCAAGGCGACGCGCAAGCCCAAGGTCATGTGGGATCAGGCGCTCTTGGAACCCCTGCGCGAAATCCTCTCTCCGGACGAGCTTGAGCGGTGCCTGACGGCCCCTCGCCCAGCGCCCAAGAGACGCTTCAACATGACAACGGTCAAGGGCATGCTGCTGAAGAGAGGCGGCGAGGCGGCGAAAGTGGTCAGGTCAAGCAGGTACGAAGAGCCAGCGCATGTGCGGCTGGTTCGCATAGAGGAGAAGGAGTAGCCAGATGGTAGACGAGAAAGATGTGATCGAGTTGGTCGCGGAACCGGAGGTCGCGGAACCAGCGGACGCTAACCCTGCGGCCCTGATCCCGCTCGTGCCG
>CAXBAZ010000700.1:0-2665 GCA_963973395.1 uncultured Acidimicrobiaceae bacterium | reverse complement strand
CCTGGGCGCCCGAGGGAGGCTCGTGTTGCCACCGCAGTCACATCAACGTCGTAGGACGCGAGGTCCTATCCGGAGCTGGTGGTCGGCGGTCACGCTGTTCTGGATCGCCGCAGTCGGTACCGCCTGCGCCGGCGACGCCGACGCGGTGGTGCGGCCATCTGACATCGGCCACGTGCACGACGTGGTGCTCGACGGCGACACGTTTCTGGTCGCGACGCACCGAGGCCTGCTGCAGGTCAAGAACGGTGCCTACCAGGTCGTCGGAGAGCAGATCCACGACCTGATGTCACTGACGGAACTCGACGGCGGCGTGCTGATGGCGAGCGGGCACCCAGATCTCCGGCTCGAGGAGTACCGAGTCGACGGTGCTCCGCCGTTCCTCGGACTGATCACCAGCACCGATGGAGGCAGTACGTGGGACGCCGTCGGACTGCTCGGCGAAGCCGACTTCCACGCACTCGACGCCGCCGGCGACGTCATTGTCGGGGGAGACTCGAAAGGAACCGTATGGCACCTGAATCCCAACGGCGCAGGACGGCCTGTGGGTTCGATCCCGTTCGACATCAACGACCTTGCGATGTCACAGGACGACCCCGCCGACGTCGTCGCGACGTCATGGGAGGGCGAGTTTGCAGTGAGCGACGACGCCGGACAAACCTGGGAGCTCCAAACCGACATACCCCCGCTCCTCGAGATCGAATGGACAGCGGCCGGTCTCACCGGCGCCTCCGTCGTTGGCGAACTGTGGAGCGCCCCGGAGCCGACCGGACCGTTCGAGCGATCCGGCGGGGCACCTACGGACGTCGAGACTCTGCTGGTGAACGACGACGGCATGTGGGTGGCGAACGACGGGGGACAGCTGCACCGTCGAAACGCGGACGGTACGTGGTCACCGTTGATCCGCGTCGCCGACTGACAGCGATGGCCAGCGGTACAACTAGATGCACTGGGCGCAAGCGCCGTTGCACGCTCGTGGATCACATCGGGCCGTCATGAATCTGCCATTGCAGTGGCGGGGCCGGTTGGCGGCCGGACCGTGGTGGCTCCTGTACAGCGGGCCGCTCGAACCGCACGACGCCCATCGGCACCACGCCATTCAGGTCGTTGTGCACGGTGGAGTGCCGTGCGTGACGGCGGGTGATGCAGTACGCGCCGGGCCGATCGTCGTCGTGCCCGCTCGGGAAACCCACACGATCCAGGATCATCGCGACCACTCGATCGTGTTGTTCATCTCCCCCGAGGCACATGTCGGTCCGCGACTGCGCCAGCGCGATCCAACACCGACCGGCGGAATCGAGCGTCGCCACCCGGTTGCGCAGATCCTCGGCTCACTGCGCACCGCCAACTGGTCGCAAGCCGATGAGGCGGTGCGACGCATCCTCGACCGGCTCGATGTGCCAGGGGAGCGCGGCACCGTGAGATGGTGGCGGCAACCCGCACTCGACGACGCCCTCCTGCGTCTCCCCGATGACGTGGATCTCCACGGTGTGGACTTGACGCAGCTCGCCGAACAGGCCGGGCTACCGGTGGACAGGCTCGCCACTGCGCTCGAGCAGGAAATCGGTCAACCGATCGGCTCGTACGTGCGCTGGCTCCGACTCATACGCGCCACCGAACTGTTCCTTACCGGCAATGACCTCGACGAGGCGGCGAATGTCGCGTGTTTCGACGGCCGAACGGCGTTCACCGACGCGTGCACGTCGATGTTCGGACTGACGCCCCGGCAGCTGTCACGTCTCGGCACCTGGACCAGCGGAGCGTAGGAGCACCGTGCCGGACGCACCGACTGGAAAGCACCAATGGGATGTCCGCTCGTCGCTCGCGCTCGTCACGCGCAGGCGACGACCGCGACGACGTCACATACGACCATCGACGTCGCGAACACGTTGAAGTCGGAGCGCCTCCACCTCGGAGCGCAAACGCTCGATCTCGGCCTGATTCACTTCCCCGGTCTCGCTGAGCGGAGCCGGCGCGTGCATCCGTCGCATCATGACGAGCATGGACAGTGGACACGCGGCGAAGATGAGCAGCGGAGCAACTGCAGCAAACCGACCGGGAGCGAAGAGCACGACTCCGAGCGCCACCGTGACGGCACCTCCGACGATCTTCCAGTTCATGCCCATCACGAACTCCGATCGGTGTCGAAGTTCTCGGCCGGAACCGCCTGCGGCGATCGACCTGCGGCGTCCGAATTCGGCGGCCCGACAGCGGACCCCGGTGGCCGAGAGCTCGCGATCGATCCTCGAACCCGCGGCAAGATACCGACCCCGACGACGATGATCGACGCCAGCACGACGAGCCGCCACGGCCCCACCCGTTCGATCTCGCTGACGAGTTGGAGGCGAAGCACCTCGATCTGAGAGATGATCGGGTCGCCCTCGAGTTGTCCGTCGTACACCGCCAACTCCCAACGCCCGTACCACATGGCGTAGGAGCCCGCGAGCACCATCAGCGCACCGCCGATCCGAGGAATTACCCGGGAGAACTCGCGTAGGTTGGTGGCGATCGACGAATGGGCGAACGCCGCGCTCAGGGTGAGGAGGAGGACGATGAGTCCCATTCCCAGGGCGTACGCCCCATACACCATGGCGGCCTCCCATGCCGAGCTGTCGAGGGCCGCCCCGGTGACGGCGAGGAATGGACCGATCGTGCACGACAGCGACGC
>CAXBAZ010000699.1:0-2677 GCA_963973395.1 uncultured Acidimicrobiaceae bacterium | reverse complement strand
ATCGAGCTGTTCATGACCGGTGCCGACCTCGACGAGGCAGCGAGATCGGCGCGCTTCACACGCCGGAGCGACCTCACCGACGGGTGCACGGCGATGTTCGGACTCAACCCCAGGCAGCTATTTCGTCTTGGTACCTGGACCGGCGGAGCGTGAGAGCACGACGCCGCACGCAGCTACCGACCCCCCGCTAGAGCCCGAGGACCTCAGAACCGACCATCTCGGTCGCGGACATGCTGGAGTCGGAGTGCCTCCACTTCCGATCGCAAACGCGCGATCTCGGCCACGTTCGCATCCCCCTCCTCGCGCCGCTGAGCCGGGCCGTGCATCCGTCGCATCATGACGAGCATCGAGAGTGGACACGCGGCGAAGATCAGCAGGGGAGCCACGGCGGCGACCGGCCCGGGAGCGAAGAGCACGAGCCCGACCGCCACCGCGACGGCACCTGCGACGATCTTCCAGTTCATGCCCATCACGAGCTCCGGTTCGCTTCGGCGTGTTCGCCCGGGACCATCTGCGGCATCGACGGATCTGACTCCGCTGCCGAGGATGGCAAACCGGCGGCTCTAGGAGGTCGAGAACTCGCGACCGAACGACGAACACGCGGCCAGACGCCGACCCCGACGACGATCACCGCGGTCAGCACGACGAGCTGCAACGGCCCGACCCGTTCGACCAGGCCGACGAGCCGCAGCCGAATCACCTCGATCCGATCGACGACCGGATCGCGGTCAAGTCGGCCGTCGTACACTGCCAGCTCCCACCGCCCGTACCAGATGGCGTAGGAGCCGGCGAACACCATTAACGCGCCACCGACCCGAGGGATAACTCGCGAGAGCCCGCGGAGGCTTTTGGCGATCGACGAATGCGCGAACGCCGCGCCCAGCGTGAGGACGAGGACGACAAGCCCCATCCCCAGGGCATACGCCCCGTACACCATGCCCGCCTCCCAGGCCGAGCTATCGATGGCCGCCCCGGTGACGGCGAGGAACGGACCGATCGTGCACGACAGCGACGCGATCGCGAACGTCATGCCATACGCGATCATCGGCGCGACCCCGCTCCCGCCCGCGACGAGACGCGGTACGGGAACCGGCAGCCGAGGCCGCCAACCGGCGACGGACGCCACGCCGAACCCGACCAGCAACGCGCCGATCACGATCGTCACCCAGGGGAGCTGCTGTCGTGCCTCACTCGCGATCCGATCGATGACGAGCCCGACCGTTCCGAACACCACGACGAACCCGACCGACACCGCCGCCGACACCCTCGCGACACGTCTGAGACGATGTGCAGCCGGAACCGCGATGTCGTCACCGGCCACGAACCCACCGAGATAGGCAGGCAGCAGCGAGAACCCACACGGATTGAACGTCGCGACCATTCCAGCGGTGAACGCGAGCGCCACCGGGGCGCTGATCATCGGGGTGACCTCATCGAGCACCATGATACGACATAGTGTCGTAGTGATGCGACTCACGAAGCGCCCCGCCTCCCCGGGAGCCCCCGGTGGGGACGGCGACCAGCGGAGGCACGCAGGCTCGCCGCGTGGAGCTCGGGTCCGCAAGGTCGCCGGGGTGGTTGTGGTCGTCGTGGTTGGGGCCGTTGCTGGTCGTGCTGCGCTTGACGAGCCCGAGCTTCCTTCGTTCGTCGCCGACGGTGACGCCGTCGACCTGCCGGCAGCCGGTGTGCTTCCGGCCGTGTCGCTCGGTCAGTTCGAGGGGATGCTGGTCGGTCTGCGGGGGCAGCCGGTGGTCGTCAACATCTGGGCGTCGTGGTGTGCGCCGTGTCGTACCGAGATGCCTCTGCTGCAGAATGCGGCCGAGACGTTCGAGGGTCGGGCGACGATTCTGGGGGTGGCGTCGAACGACGATCCGCAGAGCGCAGCGGAGTTCTTGGAGGACATCGGGGTCACCTATCCGAACGTGTTCGACCTGTCCGGTGAGATCCGGGTCGCCCTACGCCTGACCGCCTACCCGACGACGTATGTGTTCGATCGCGACGGCTCAATTCGGGCTCGCGTCGATGGCGGGATCTCGGAGCAGCGTCTTGCTGGGCTCATCGAGGACGCGCTCCGATGATCGACGTCGGGTTGCTGTTGACCATGGCCGTGGCGATCGGCCTGCCGGCGCTCGTCGCACGGTGGTGGCATCTGGCAACGGTCGATACATCGATCGGCTTCTTCGACGTCGCCGTCGGGCCCGCGTTCGCCGGCCTGGCTGCAGGCCGGTTCGTGGCGGTCGCGATCGACGACCCGAACGCATTGACCAGCCTCTCCGATCTCCTGATCATCCGCAGCGGTGTCGAGTTCTGGCCCGGGGTGGTGGCGGCCCTGGCGGTCGCCGCGTGGGGTGCGCATCGGGCCGGGGTCGCGGTCGTCGACCGGTGGAGTGATCTGACCCCGTTGGCCTTGGTCGGCTACGCGGCCTATGAGGCAGGGTGCCTGGTACGCGACGGCTGCTTCGGGCCCTCGGCCGCGGTCGGGCTCACTCCATCGGGGACGGCCACCACGATGGTGCCGGTCGGTGTGCTTGCGGCCGCTGCCGTCGCTGGCGGCGCTGTCGTGCTGCACCGTGAGCAGCGGCGCCGCACGTCGGGCTTGATCGTCGCCGGGGGAGTGTTCGTCGTCGCGGCCGTCCGCTCGATCGGCTCGGTCTGGCTTCCGCACGTCGGCGACGGG
>CAXBAZ010000698.1:0-2682 GCA_963973395.1 uncultured Acidimicrobiaceae bacterium | reverse complement strand
GACGGACAGCTCGGTGTCCTCGCCGTCGCACTCGGTCTCACCCTCGACGTACTCCTCGAGGTTCATGCTCGACGCCTGTTCCGGATAGTTCGGGTTGGGGCCGTAGATCGCCGTGGACGGGAACGTCAGCGAATCGTTGTCGACTTCGACCTCGTACGTGTCGAGGAACACCCCGAGGACCGCGTTGCGGCCGACCCCGCGCGAGTTGTACGGGTGCCAGTGGATCACGCCGTCGTCGTGGCTGTGGATGCCGGTACGGACGAAGTTGACGTTGGTGAACTGACCGCGCGAGTCGCGCTCTTCCAGTGCACCGTTGAGCTGGACCCAGCCGTCGCAGAGGTAGAAGCCGTACGCCGCGTGCCAGTGGTCGTTGATCGACGGCTCCGACGAGTCGGCGGCCGGCAGCGACTGGCGTGCGTAGACGACGAGCGCCAAGCCCAGGATCAACGTGGCCGCGACGGCGAGCGGGAAGATGGTGCCGCCCTGGAAGCGGACCTTCTTGCCTTTGCCCTTGGTTGCCAGCTTGGCGGCCTTCTTGGTCGACGAGGAGGTAGTTGCCACATCGAGCAGGTTACCGGCCGGATGGCGGCATGCCGTGGCGGTCACCGGCGGCGGGCGACGGCCTCCATCAGCCGGGCGTACGCCGCGCCGACGGCCCGTGGCGACGCTTCCGCCTCGACCCAGCTCCGACCCGCACTCCCGTGAGCGGCCGCGACATCCGGGTCGGCCAGGAGGGCACGGATCGCGGTGACGAACGCATCGATGTCGTCGGGCGGCACGGCCGACCCGGCACCGGAAGCGGCCAGGAGGCGGGGGATCTCGGTGTCCGCATCGATCGAGGCGACGACCGGACGGCCCGCTGCCAGGCTCGAGTACGTCTTCGACGGCACGCTGACGTCGCCCAGTCCGGCGCGGAGCGGCACGACGTGGACGTCGCCACTCGCGAGCACCTCGGGCAACCGTTCGACGGGCTGGTACCCGGCGAAGCGCAGATTGGTGATGCCCTCGGCCGAGGATTCGAGCGTGGCGCGTGCGGCACCGTCGCCGTTGACCACGAACGTGACGTCCGGGCACCGGCGCGCCGCCGCGACGACCAGGTCGAGCGACTGCGAGAACCCGACGTTGCCGGCATACAGCACCACCGGTTCGTCTCCGATGCCCAGTTCGGCCCGGTACTCCGTCCGGCGATCACGAGGCCGGATGGCGTCGGTGTCGACGAAGTTCGTGATCACATGGACCCGCTCGCGCTTCGACGAAGCCATCTTGCCGGCGACGTTGCGGCGGAGGTCCTCGCTCAGCACGGTCACCGCGGCGGCCCGGTGGTAGGCGAACCGTTCGAG
The DNA here is from genome assembly GCA_963973395.1 of uncultured Acidimicrobiaceae bacterium. Lineage (GTDB taxonomy): Bacteria > Actinomycetota > Acidimicrobiia > Acidimicrobiales > Ilumatobacteraceae > Ilumatobacter. The sequence goes on along the minus strand of CAXBAZ010000698.1, from coordinate 1,342 downwards.
CATCGCCGCCGCGGCGATGACGCGCCGATCGGTGATCGCTCCCGTTCGAACCGCTGCGTCGGGGAACACGTCCTGGATGTTGAACACCAGCGGCGCCCGCCGACATCGGCCGACGAGCCAACCGGTCGGCCCGAGTGTGAGCGGCGGCGACATGGCGAACACGACGTCGACCCGGCGGAACCAGCCCCCGGCACGGAGCGCGGCGACGCCGGCGAGCGCCGTGAACCCGAGGAAGCCCACCACCCGCCGCAGCAGGTTCGACTTGTCGGCACCAGGGAACGGGTGCACCCGCGTGACCGAACCCCACGCAGTGGTCTCGGTCCGCGACCACCGCCCGGCCCAACCCGCAGCCACCGCGTGGGTCGCGTACCAGGGCAGCGACGTCACCACGTGGAGCTCGTGCCCGAGCTCGGCCAGTTCGTGGACGATGCGCGTCATCACCGTGCCCGTCGGCGCGGTGTCGGGCTCGAAGTGGGGGCACAGCACGACGATCTTCACGACGCCGCCATCCGGTACGCATCAGCGAGCGCCGCGCCCGAGGTCTCGATCGTGAAGCACTCGCGTCGTCGTCGACCTCGCGCGGTCAGCTCGCTCCGGTTGCGGCGGGCGTCGTCGACAGCCGCGGCCCACGCCGCTCCGGTCCGCTCGACGACGACGACTCCGGCGTCCCCGACCACCTCGACCACGGCGTCGGCGGAGCTGCACACGACCGGTGTCCCGAGCGCCATCGCCTCGATCAGGGGTGCACCGAACCCCTCGAACTCACTCGGGAACACGAGCGCATCGGCGCCGGCGACGAGGGCATCGCGATCGGTGTCGGGAACACGGCCGAGCCGGAACACTCGTTGGCGGTGTCGGCTCGCCCGGATCATCGACTGGAGCCCACGCTCGGCCGTGCCGTGCCCACCGATCAGCACGAGCGCGATGTCGTCGTCGAGTTCGTCCAGCATCTCCACCAGCACGGTGTGGCCCTTGTGCGGGTGGGTGATCGCCGGGTACACGACGAACGGTCGGTCCACGAGCCCGTACCGTGCGAGCACCGCTGCGGTTCGATCGCCGTCGGGGGCGTCCACCAGGGGCACGCCGTGGGGCACCACCACGATGCGTTCGTCGGCCACGTCGAACGCGTCGCACACGTGGTCGCGCACGAAACGCGACGGAACGGTCACGACCGTCGCCCGTCGGGCCGATCTCGGCACCATGGCTGCGAGGTACCTGCGCCGTGCCGCGCTGAAGTACTCGGGATGGCGCAGATACTGGAGATCGTGGACCGTCAGCACGGTGGGTGCCGCCCCGAGCAGCGGCATGGTGCCGCCGCCGTGGTGGACGACGTCGGCGCGGC